>NZ_JBKQOT010000918.1:0-2920 GCF_052145395.1 Roseiarcus sp. | reverse complement strand
GGTGGGACGCTTGTATGTCGCGAAGCGGCGAGCGAAGCCGAGGGTCAGCACGTTGGGGTCGCCCAGATGGCGCGACCATTCCATCGCCTCGTCGCCGGCAGCGCCGTCGCGGCGCAACTGGCGAGCGCAGTGCTCGCGCACATATTTGACCAGCGCGGCGCGGTTGTCGGCCCGAAGCTGCCAGACTTCTTCATCTGGGAGCTGGCTGATGCGTTCGGACATGCCCTCGATGTCGCCCATCCAGCCCTGCTTGCCGATGGCCTTGGTCCACAGGGCGTCGGAGGCGGCGCTATCCCAGGTTGGTACGTGCACGCCGTTGGTGACATGGCCGACGGGAATTTCGCCGAGCGGCCAGCCGGGGAATAGCGGCGCAAAGATGCGGCGGCTCACTTCGCCGTGCAGTCGGCTCACAGCATTGACGGCGTTGCTTCCTCTGACGGCGAGATAGGCCATGTTGAACAGCTCGCTGGCGTCTTTGGGGTCGCGGCGGCCGAGCGCCAGAAGTCTGTCGAACGAAGTATTCAAACTGCCTTCGCCACCGCGGCCCGCGACGCCCTCTGCATAACCGCGCAGGTACTGGCGGACGAGCGCCGGGTCGAAGCGGTCAAATCCGGCTTCCACCGGCGTGTGGGTGGTGAACAGGTTGCCAGCGCGAGTGATGGTCAGCGCCAGTTCGAAGTTGGATGCGCGCTCGGACATGAAGTGGCGGGCCCGCTCGAGCACGGCGAAGGCGGCGTGGCCCTCGTTGAGATGCAGCACCTGCGGCATCATGCCGAGCGCCAGCGATACCCGATAGCCGCCGATGCCGAGCAGGATTTCCTGGCGCATGCGCAGTTCGTCGCCGTAGCCGTAAAGCTCGGTGGTGATGCAGCGGTCGACCGGGTTATTGGCCGGGTCGTTGGTATCGAGCAACAGCAGCGTGATGAGACCGACCTTGGCCTGCCAGACACGCACGTAGAGGGAGCGCCCGGGCATCGTCAATTCGAACCGCAGCCGTCTGCCGTCCTTGTCCCGCGCCGGCACGATCGGCAGCTCCGAGACATTGTTGGAGGGATAGTACGCGATCTGCGCGCCATCCTTGTCGATCGCCTGGCGGAAGTAGCCGTTCTGGTACAGGAGACCCACGCCTGTCAGCGGGACGCCGAGATCGTGGGCCGCCTTGAGGTGGTCGCCGGCGAGGAGGCCGAGACCGCCGGAATAGATCGGCAGGCTCTCCGACAGTCCGAATTCCATGCTGAAATAGGCGATCGACTTGAGGACGTCATCGCCATGGCGTTTGCTAAACCATCGAGGCGCCGTGCGCGACGTTTCTTCACGCTGTAGGAGCCAGGCGATGCGCTCGCAGTATTCTTCATCCGCGGCGAGCTCTTCGAGTTTCTCGGGGCTGGTCGACAGCAACGCCAGCCACGGGTTCCTGGTGAGGGCGAACAGGTCCGGGTCGAGCTTCTGCCACAGGTGGTCGGCGGTGTAGCTCCAGGTAAAGCGCAGGTCCGTGGCGAGGAACTCAAGGCCCTTCAGCCGCTGAGGCAGGTCGAGCATCGCAATACCGCCGTTGGATCTCATTATATGCCCCCAAGGCTTGGCGCCGAGGTTATTAGCGCGGCGCCGCTTGGGCGAGGCGCGGCGACGCCAGGGGCGGCGGCCGACCCGAGAGTTGCCTGCCGCGTGGCGACGCGGCGTCGTAGAAATTTGGTCGTTTCATCGAAGAGCGGCGGGCGGGCCGCCTATCAGCTCTTGCCTGCTTCGCGCCTGACGAGGCGGCGGGCGCGTTTCGTCTTGGTCCTTGCCTTCGTACTTGAAGGACACCTTGACCTTGGCGCGATAGGCTTGGACCCTGCCGTTTTCAGTAACCGCGTCTTGCTCCGACCACGCGCAGATCCCTGAGGATTTGCGCGGCGCGCTCGACCACCGCCTGTACAGTCTTCTCCCATGGATCCGACCAGTTCGATCGCTTTGCGCTCGGTCATGGAACCCTCCCTCGACGCCGTTTTCCCGACGCCGTCTCCAGGCTCCGTTCGAGGCCTCGCCTCATCCGACCTTGGGGCGGGGTGGGCGCAGCGGTCAAGCAGCATAAAGTCGCGGTCCTTCGAGCATCTCGGGGGCGTCGCCCGACGGGCCGTTTACGAAGGGTCGCCGCGACGGAAACGCGACATTGTCAATAAGCCTCTTGGTGTGTTTGGCGAGCGTCCGTTCAAAGGCTGCGCTTCAAGGACAGCCAACCGTCCGCTCTGCTGGCGTGTCGATCGAGGCGCGCTTTGGGCGAAGACCTCCGCTTCCCGGCTCTTGCGGGAGGTCGGCGACCTGAACCGAAGCCGGCCTAGGGCGAACGCGCGTAGGGCAGCCAAGTCCCGGTTGATCGGCGACCTCGCCGTGTTCAGGAGCTGCGCCGGCGCCCGTAACTGTCGCGCATCTCCCGCTTGAGGATTTTGCCTGCGATGTTGCGGGGGAGGGCGTTCATGATGAGAACGTCGCTGAGCCGCTGAAACTTGGCGTCCACGTGGCCGTTGGCCCACTGCTTCAACTGTTCGGGTTCGATTGCCTCTCCCGGGCGCGGCACGACGGCCGCCACAGGTGTTTCTCCCCATTTTTCGTCGGGAACTCCAAACACCGCCACTTCGGCCACCGCGGGATGCTGGATCACGACGTCCTCAATGTCCCTGGGGTAAACGTTTACTCCGCCGGTGATGATCATGTCCTTGATCCGGTCGACCAGGAAGAGATAGCCGTCCTCATCCACATAACCCGCGTCGCCAGTGTGCAGCCAGCCGTCGACAATGGCCTTTTCGGTCAGGTCGGGACGTTTGTAGTAACCCACCATCAGTATGGGGCCCTTGCCGCAGATCTCGCCCACCTCGCCTGGGGCGCACTCCGTGCCGTCCGCCCGAAGGATGCGCATCTCGAAGAAGGATGACGGCGCTCC
>NZ_JBKQOT010000917.1:0-3104 GCF_052145395.1 Roseiarcus sp. | reverse complement strand
CAGCTCGCCCGCTTTCGCCATAGCGGCCGACCGGCCCGCGCCTTCGTTCAATCCGGCTTATGTGAGGTCGCCCTCCGTGACGCCCAACTCTCGCGTCGGCGACCTCACATAACCCTCCAGATTCCGACCGATCGGCCTCATCAAGAGTGACTGCTTCTCGCCCGTTTTTGAGCCTTCTCCGGGGCGCGCGACGGGTAAGCAGGAACGCGAAGGCCGGGCCTGTCTCAAAATCGTGGGGTTCACAGCCCCATGCGAGACAGGAGAGCGCCCTCGCAGGAACTTCACCGAAGCCGAAGTTCGCGGCTATGCAGACATCAAGCAAATCGTGCGAAACTCCGATAGCCGCGAAGCTTGAGTTTCGTGTGTGGACGCCCTGTTGGATCCAAGGGGTTTCTTGAGGCTCAGGCGTGTGGTCAGGCTCATCGTGTGTCGGGTCCAGCCTGCTTTCCCGACCAATTGGTCATTTTGACCGAATCGAGTATATGAGTCGCTAGGAGCTCAGGCCAATGGCGAATATCAATCTCGAGCGGCGCGCGGAAATCGGCCGGGAGAAACGGGCCCGGACACGGTTGCAACTGATGACCGCGGCGAAGGCGCTCTTCTCGAAGCGGCCGTGGGAGTCAGTCACGATCGACGAGCTTGTGCGAGAGGCGGGGGTCGCGAAGGGCACCTTCTACAGCCATTTCAATGATCTTGAGGAACTCGCCGCGGCGGTCGCCGACGACCTCATCAACGCCTTCGACGCAATGATTCAGCCTGAGCGTCTATCGATATCCGATCCGATTCTCCGGATCGCGTTCGGCTGCGACGCCTTCCTCAGGCAGTCCCTGTCGGACCGCTCCTGGGCTTTGCTCGCAACGCGAATGGCGAGGTCGCATCCCAGAGTGGGACTTCTCGTGCGGGGCCGGCTTTCGGACGACCTGCGCGACGCGCTCGACAAATCCCCGCAGGCGGGACTCACGCCGGAATTGGGCGTCGAAATGATCATTGGGATTGTTCTTCAGGTGGCGGCGGCGATCGGCGACAGACGGTTCGACGATCACCACCGGCCTGAGGCGCTTCGATGCATGCTCGCCGCGATCGGCGTCGGCAGGCGCGACGCCGCGTCCATCGTCGCTCGGGTCGCTCGCGTGAGGGGTTCCGTTCCGCGCGACATCCTGATGGGCGGAAGTCCAGCAGGCGGCTCTTCGAGCGCCACTGAATCCGCTTGAGCGACGTCGGCTCCGGTTGCCCTTTCGGACGCAACTTCGTGACCGCATCGTGATTGTGTCGAGAACGCAAAAGGCGGACTCGAACGCGGCGAGCCTCGGACGGCGCTCACCGCACGGGCGCGGTCGCGAAGCTGATTGCTCATCTCAGATTGGATTCCTCGTCGACGCGGAGCCTGCGTCTCCCGTCGCAGCCGCGGCCTCATGTGCGCGCCGCGCCGCATATTCTGCATCTTGCGCGTTGACGCCGAGCGCACGCAGGATCCCCTGAACGACGTCCGGCACGTCGCCGGGCGAGAGCCGCGCTTCGCTCGCCGAGCGCATGGCCTGAACGACAACGCCGACGACGAGATCGAAACCGACCTCCTCCGAAAAGCAGGCCAGACGATCCTGGCTTTGGCCGCGCCGCAAGTCTGCGGTCAGTCGCTCTCGGGCGACGCGCGCGACTGCCGGAAAGGCCCACAGGCCATGAGCGATGAGCGCTCCCCAGGGCGGATTGCGCTGAGCCTCACCGATGAAGGCCGCGCAGCCAGCGGCGATTCCCTCGACCGGGTCGACAATGGCGGGCCGGTTTGCACGAGCGACTTCGTCGAAAACTTGCGCCAGTTCCGCGGCGACAGCGTTCCACAGATCCTCCAGGCGACTGAAGTGGGAATAGAAGGCGCCTTTCGACGTCCCCGCCCGTCTCGTCACGTCTTCGACGGTGACGGAGGCGGTCGACCGGCTCGTCAAGAGGACGCGGGCGGCTTCGACGAGCTGCGCTCGGGTCCGGGCGCGCCGCTCCCGGCCGATTTGAGCGCGCCGATTCAGGTCGACCTTGTTCAAAGCCTCCCCTTCCTTCGTCAGACGAGAAATTCATATTGACTACTTAGTCGATTTGACGTAAGAGGGCAACGTGAATTTACGGCTGGCGACGGCTGGGATGCGGAGCAAGCCCGGATGCGCGCTGAGGCCGCAGGCGACAAAGCGAGCTGGCCTTTCGTCGGCACGGAAGCCGTCACTCGGGCGGCGAAGCGAACACATCGACGCCGATATCGGCCAAATGGCCCGCGAGAGCGGCGGACGGTCGAGGCGCGATTGGCTCTTGGTTTGGAGGCTGGAGGCGAGGCATGAAGCTCCAACGGTCTGTGGTTATCCTGGCGGCGGCGGTCGTCGTGATCGGCGGCGGCGCCGCGGGTTACTTCGCGTGGAGACAGTACGAGGCCTCGCAGCTGCCCGCAGGCATCGTAACCATCAACGGCCGGGTCGAGGCGACCCAGGTCGACATCTCGACGAAGGTTCCTGGGCGGGTCGTCGAGATCGTGCCGCACGAGGGCGACATGGTTTCTCCTGGGGAGGTCGTCGCCCGGATCGACACCTCCGAAACCGAGCCGCAGCTGCGCCAGGCGCAAGCCTCGGCCGCTCTCGCCCGCCAAACGGTCGCAACCCGTCAGGCGGACGTCGCCAGCGATGAGGCCCAGTCGGAATTCGCCAACGAGGAGCTGCGACGCACGTCAACGCTCGTCAACAAGGGCTGGTCCACCCACGAACTCCTCGATCAGCGCAACGAGCAGCTGAAAAGCGCCGATGCGGCGCTGAAGGCGGCGCAGTCGCAGGTCAACGAGGCCATCGCGGCTGTCAAAACCGCTGACGCCAGGGTCGCAGAGCTGCAGGCGGTGATCGACGATTCGGCGATCAAGTCGCCGGTCCAGGGCCGGGTGCAATATCGCCTTGTCGAGCCGGGGGCGGTGCTTCCGCCAGGCGGCAAGATCGCGACGGTGATCGACCTCTCGGACGTCTACACGACTGTGTTTCTTCCCGCTCCGCAGGCTGGCCGGCTCAAAGTCGGGAATGACCCTGACGCCGCGCGCCTCGTCATGGACGCCTACCCGGAATACGTTTTCCCCGCCTCGGTCT
>NZ_JBKQOT010000916.1:0-3007 GCF_052145395.1 Roseiarcus sp. | reverse complement strand
GATCCAGCGCGCCCAGGAGCGCAAGACCTTCGGCAAGTATCTGCATGAGCATGGGCCCGTGGCCGAATGGATCGCGCTGTCGCGCTGCGAGATCGAACAGTCGCGCCTGTTGACGCTGAAAACCGCCTGGATGATCGACACGATGGGAGCGAAGGCCGCCGCGGGCGAAATCTCGATGATCAAAGCGGTCGCGCCGCGCATGCAGACAACCATCCTCGACCGTGCGATGCAGACCTTCGGCGCGATGGGCCTTTCGCCCGACACGCCGCTCGCCGACCTCTGGACCTGGGGCCGGGCGCTACGCTTCGCCGACGGGCCGGATGAGGTCCATCTGCGGGCGATCGCGCGCCGCGAGATCTCGCGCAGCCGCAAGAACCTCGGCTCCGCTGCCGCCTTCCTGACCCCGCCGCTCGACGCCTGACCCCGCCAGCGTTGACGCGGAACTGGGTCGTAAAGTCGCGGGCGCCTGAACGCGGTCGATTTCGCCCGAGGGGTCGGGCGAAAGCCGTCGAGGCGCGCAAGAACGCGCGCCCTCGCAACCGGTCCCGTCGAGACGCCCCAGCGCCGCCGACTGACCTTCACTTTTCCTTGATCACGGCCGATTGCTGGTTTGTTGCGCTGCAATACGGTCCTATATGGGGACTGCACCCCCTCGACCGGTTTTCACTCGGCCAGACGCCGCAGCGCGGGCGCGCCCTTGGCGTTCTCGAGCCGATTCACGGACCCAGAAGTTATCGCGGATCATGTCGGAACTGACGTCGTCACAGGTCTGCGGACTTTCCAAGCCGAACTACCGCACCACCGCCCTGATCATCGCCACTGCGCTCTTCATGGAGCAGCTCGACTCGACCGTGCTCGCCACGGCGCTGCCGACGATGGCCCGGTATTTCGATGTCACGCCCTCGCATATGAGCGTCGCGCTGACATCCTATCTGTTGAGCCTCGCGGTGCTGATTCCGGCCAGCGGCCAGATCGCGGACAGGTTCGGCGCGAGAACCGTGTTCGCCGGCGCGATCGTCGTCTTCACCCTCAGTTCCGTCCTGTGCGCACAGGCGCAAAATCTTCCCATGCTCGTCGTCGCGCGGTTGTTGCAGGGCGCCGGCGGCGCGATGATGATCCCGGTTGGCCGCCTGGTCCTGCTGCGCAGCGTCGATCGGACCGATCTCGTTTCAGCGATGAGCTGGTTTCTGGTGCCGGGCCTGATCGGTCCAATGCTTGGGCCGCCCGTCGGCGGCCTGATCGTCACCTATCTCGATTGGCGTTGGATTTTCTATATCAACGTTCCCATTGGCGTTCTTGGCGTCCTCCTGACATGGCTCTTCATCCAGAACACGCGCCCGAAGACGCGCACGTCTTTTGACGCCTGGGGTTTCGCGTTGTCCGGAGTTTCGCTCGCCTGTCTGCTGTTCGGCTTCGAAACGGCGAGCCGAGGCATAGGCGAAACCTCGCTCGCGATTGCGCTGATCGGTGCGGGCCTGGTCAGCGGGGCCGCGTATGTCGCCTATGCGCTCAGCCGGCGCCGGGTGACGCCCATCCTCGACCTCAGCCTGATGCGGATCAAGACGTTTCGGGTGTCGGTGATCGCCGGGTCGCTTTCGCGCATCACCCAGGGAGCGCAACCGTTTTTGTTGCCGCTGATGATGCAACTCGGCTTCGGCATGTCGGCGGCGCAGAGCGGCCTGCTGACCTTCGCCACCGCTCTTGGCGCTGTCATGATGAAGGCGGCCGCGTCGCCCATCCTGCGGCGCTTCGGGTTTCGCACCACTTTGATCTGGAACGGGATATTCTCCAGTCTGCTTTACGCGACCTGCGCCGCCTTCCGGCAGAACTGGCCGCATTGGTCGCTGTTCCTCGTTCTGGCGATCTGCGGCTTCTCGATGTCGCTGCAATTCACCGCCTACAACACGGTCGCTTATGACGATGTGCCGCCCGAACGCACGGCCTCGGCCAATAGCTTTTACACGACGTTCCAGCAGTTGATGCTGTCGTTCGGCATCTGCACGGGCGCGCTTGCGCTGACCGTCTCGAAGACTCTCGCCGGGCGTCTGCACCCGAGCGTCGGCGACTTTTCGACGGCGTTCCTGATCGTCACCGCCATTTCGCTGCTCGCTGCGCCCGTATGTCTCGGGTATCCGCGCGATGCAGGGGCGGAAATGAGCGGGCGCCGACGGGAAGGCGCAGAACTCGAGGCGGAGCACGCGACATAAAAGCGAGTCGTGGCCCGATAGCCGCCGGGCCTTCGTCTCGAACCGGGTGATGGCTCAGAGGCTCGGATCCGAGGCGGCGCCGGGGCCCAGCCGCCGCTGGAGGATCGGCGTATCGACCCAGCGGCCGGACTTGAAGCCGACCGATTTCAGGACGCCGGCGCGTTCGAATCCGAACCGCAGGTGCAAGCCGATCGAGCCGGCGTTTGCGCTGTCGCCGACGACCGCGAGCATTTGCCGCCATGGGCCGCGCTCGCAGCGCTCGATCAGGGCGCCGAGCAGCGCGGACCCTACGCCCCGATCGCGCAGGCCGTCGGCGACATAGATCGAGTCCTCGACCGTAAAGCGGTAGGCGGGACGCGCGCGATAGGCGGCGGCGTAGGCGAAGCCCGCGATCCCGGCGCTCGTTTCGGCGACGAGATAGGGTAGTCCGCTGTCGACCGAGGCGCGGCGGCGCGCGAGCATCTCGTCGAGCGCGGGCGGCGTCTCCTCGAAGGTCGCGAGCGAGGTGAGCGCGTAATGCGCGTAAATATCCGTCACGGCCGCCATGTCGGCCTCGCTTGCATCGCGAACCAGCACCTCGATCGGAGAATCGCTGACGCCCGTCACGGGAACAGGCCCCTCGCCTGCTTCGCCTTCATCACCCGTTCGACCCCGATCGCCATGGCGGCGGTTCGGTTGGCGACGCCGTCGCGCTTGGCGCGGGCGACGACCATTGTCCAACTCCGGTCGAGCGCGCGCTCGAGCCGGTCCATCACTTCGTCGCGCGACCAGAAATATTGCTGCAGGTCCTGCACCCATTC
>NZ_JBKQOT010000915.1:0-2639 GCF_052145395.1 Roseiarcus sp. | reverse complement strand
CATCAGGGCCAGCGGGACATTCGTTTCCCGCGCCAACAGGCCGAAGACATGACCGCACCCGAAGCGTTCGCAAAGCCTCAACCAAACCCTTGACGACGGGGCGCCGTCCAGACATGCCGTTCCCGCTGGCTCCGGCGCGGCAGGAGGCTTGATTCCGGTCCGCCCGCCAGCGGGCGGGCGTCAGTGCTCGTTGAACCGCAGGGCTTCCACCAGGAGAGAGAACGCTGGTGAGGCATGGCGTCGGCTTGGGTAGTAGAGGTGGTAACCGGGAAACGGCGGGCACCAGTCTCTCAGCACGCGGATGAGCTCTCCCGTGGCGATATAGGGCGCCACCAGGTCCTCGGGCATGTACGCCAAGCCAAGGCCCTGCAAGGCGGAGTCGAGCCGCGGTCCGATCGTGTTGAACACGAGCTGGCCATCGACGCGGACCTTCAGCTCGCGGCCATTCTTCTCGAATTCCCAGGCGAACAGACCGCCATACGTGGGAAGGCGCACGTTGATGCAACTGTGGTTTGTCAGGTCCTGCGGCGTCTGCGGCCGTCGACGATCTTGGAAATAGGCCGGAGCCCCGACCACGGCCATCCGCATGTCCGGGCCGATGCGCAGCGCGATCATGTCCCTGGCGACCTGCTCGCCAAGACGGACGCCGGCGTCGAAACCCTCCGCGACAATGTCGATCAGACTGTAGTCGACGGCCACCTCGACGCGGATGTCCGGGTACTCGGGCAACAGCCTGGTGAGTGTCGGCTGCAGCACTGTTCGCGCGGGATGCTCCCCGGCGGTGATGCGGATCGTGCCGGCCGGCCGCTCGCGCATCTCGCTGAGCGCCGCGAGAGCCTGCTCGATTTCCTCGAAGCGGGGCGCGACTGTCTGCAGAAGTCGCTCGCCGGCCTCGGTTGGCGCGACGCTGCGGGTGGTGCGGGTCAGGAGACGAAGGCCGAGCCTCGCCTCGAGGGACTTGATCGTCTGGCTGAGCGCGGACGGCGAGAGGCCGAGCTTGGCGCTGGCGCGCGTGAAACTGCGCTCCTTGGCCACTAGGGCAAAGGCGGCGAGCTCGTCGAAACGCTGGGCCATTTGTAAGCCTCACTTCAAAGGGCATCCTGATTATCACGGCTAGTTGTGCAGTGAGACCAGCGCTACCTTCTTTGCATTCGAGTGGGCCGATGGGGCTCCGGCTGCGTCGAGAGGGAGGAGCGTGAAATGGAAAAGCGCACTTTGGGAGCCGGCGGCCTCGATGTCTCCGCCCTCGGCCTAGGTTGCATGGGCCTCAGCCACGGTTACGGGCCCGCCGTCGGGAAGGACGCCGGAATCGCCCTGATCCGCGCGGCCGCCGAGCGCGGGGTGACCTTCTTCGACACGGCGCAGATCTACGGCGAAGCCAACGAGGAGATGGTCGGCGAGGCGCTGGAGCCGTACCGCGGCCACGTGGTGATCGCCACCAAGTTCGGCTTCGAATTCGGCCGCACCGATGGCAAGCAGATTCTCTGCAGCCGACCCGACCATATTCGTCTGGCGACCGAAGGCTCGCTGAAGCGCCTGCGCGTCGAGGCCATCGACCTCTACTATCAGCATCGGGTCGATCCGGCGGTCCCGATCGAGGACGTGGCCGGCACGGTCAAGGACCTCATCGCCGAGGGGAAAGTGAAGCACTTCGGCCTCTCGGAAGCGGGCGTCGAGACCATTCGCCGGGCTCACGCGGTCCAGCCCGTCGCGGCGCTGCAAAGCGAGTATTCCCTGTGGTGGCGCGAACCGGAGCGGGAGGTGATCCCGACGCTGGAGACGCTGGGCATTGGGTTCGTGCCCTTCAGCCCCCTCGGCAAGGGCTTCCTCACGGGCGCCATCGCCGCCGACGCGACCTTCGGCAAGGACGACTTCCGCAGCATCGTGCCCCGCTTCAGCGGCGAGGCGCTGCAGGCCAATCAGGCGCTCGTGACGGTCCTCAAGCGCCTGGCCGCCCGAAAGGGCGTGACGCCGGCGCAAATCGCCCTGGCCTGGCTGCTCGCCCAAAAGCCCTGGATCGCGCCGATCCCCGGCACGACCAAGCTGACCCGCCTGGAGGAGAACCTGGGGGCCGCCAACCTCCGCCTGACCCAAGACGACCTGACGACGATCGAGGCGGCCGTTTCCGAGGTCGCCGTGCAGGGGGACCGCTACCCGGCCCACTTGCAAGCTCGGGTCGGGCGGTGAGCAACAGCATCCCCGTTCCATGAAAGCATCCGCCAGACGCGCGGCGCCACGAGCGCCGCACTTTCAATCCATTTCCGGCTCGGCTGGGCGCTGATTCGCGCTCGTGACGCCTCGCCAACAGGAGAACACGATGGAAATGCGCAAACTTGGTCGAGCCGGCCTCGAGGTTTCCGCCCTCGGATATGGCTGCATGGGTCTCTCGGCGGCCTACGGCGCGCCGCCGCCCCATGCCGAGGCGATTGCGATCATGAGAGCGGCTTTCGACGGCGGCGTGACGCTGTTCGATACCGCCGAAGCCTACGGTCCATTCTCGAACGAGTCTTTGCTGGGCGAGGCCGTGCCGTTCAGCCCGCTCGGCGCCGGCTTCCTGACCGGCAAGATCGACGAGAAGACCGAACTGGCGCCGACGGGCGTTGGTGCACAAATCGGCAGCGTGCGGCATGGGTAGGTCG
>NZ_JBKQOT010000914.1:0-9051 GCF_052145395.1 Roseiarcus sp. | reverse complement strand
GGCGCTCGCCGTAACGGAGCCGAGCGGCGGATCGGATGTCGCCGCCGTCAAGACGAGAGCCGTGCGGGACGGCGACCACTTCGTCGTCAACGGCGAGAAGACGTTCATTACCTCGGGGATGCGGGCCGACTTCTTGACGACCGCGGTCCGCACCGACCCCCATCGTAAGGGTGCCGACGGGATCTCGATCCTGGTGATTGACGGAGATACGCCGGGCCTTTCCCGGACGGCGTTGAATAAAACGGGTTGGTGGTGCTCCGACACCGCGCACCTTCACTTCGACAACTGTCGCGTGCCCATCGATCGGCTCGTCGGGGACGAGCACAAGGGGTTCAGGACCCTGATGGCCAACTTCAATGGCGAGAGGCTGTTTATGGCCGCCCTCGCCTATGCTTTTGCGAGCGTTTGCTACGAGGAGGCGCTGGACTGGGCGCGCCAGCGGGTGACGTTCGGCCAGCCGCTGGTTCAACGGCAAGTCATCCGTCACAAGCTCGTCGACATGGCGATGAGGATCGAGGCGGCCCGATGCCTGGTCTACAACCTCGCCGATCGTCTTCGACACAGTCCGAACGACGCCGAGGTGGTCGCAGGGATCGCCATGGCGAAAGTCTTTGCGACGCAAACCATGCGCTTCTGCGCCGACGAGGCGGTCCAGATCCTCGGGGGCATGGGCTACATGCGGGGAATGCGAAGCGAAAGAATCTATCGCGAGGTGAAAGTCATGATGATCGGAGGCGGCTCGGAGGAAATTTTGAAAGACCTTGCAGCGCGTCAACTCGGCTACTGAAGCGAGCGACCGCCCCAATGCTCCCTCCCGCTCATCGCACGCGCCCGACAGGCGTCAGCAGCGTCTGTCCGCTCGCAGAAACCATCCCGCAGGACGCTCGCTGACCATGACCTACATCGCCTCAAATACCAGCGCCAACAGCGACGTCTTCAAGTCCAACAGGGCCGGAATGCTCGACCTGCTTCAGCGGGTTCAGGAGTATCAGCAACGGACAGTCGCAAAGTCCGCGCAGGCCCGCGGGCGATTCGAAAAGCGTGAGCAATTGCTGCCGCGCGAGCGTCTGTCGCTTCTGCTCGATCACGGCGCGCCGTTTATCGAGCTCTCCGCTCTGGCGGGGCTCGGGCTCGATAATCCCGATCTCGACAAGAGCGTTCCGGGAGGCGGCGTCGTGGCCGGGATCGGAATCGTATCCGGCGCCCGGTGCATGATCAGCGTTTCCGATTCCGGCATCGATGCGGGCGCCCTTCAGCCCATGGGCCTCGACAAGCAGCTGCGCATCCAGGAACTCGCCCTCGAAAACAAGCTGCCGTTTGTTCAACTCGTCGAAAGCGCAGGCGCAAACCTGATGGCCTATCGGGTCGAGGAGTTCATCCGCGGCGGAAACCTGTTTCGCAACCTGGCGCGCATGTCGGCCGCCGGCCTGCCGGTGGTGACCGTCACCCACGGCTCGTCGACGGCGGGCGGCGCCTATCAGACGGGTCTGTCCGACTACATCGTCATGGTTCGCAATCGGACCCGCGCCTTTCTCGCTGGGCCGCCGTTGCTGAAGGCCGCGACCGGCGAGGAAGCGACGGAGGAGCAGCTCGGCGGCGCCGAGATGCATACGTCGATCTCGGGCTTAGGCGACTATCTCGCCGAAGACGACCGCGACGCCATTCGCATCGCCCGTGAAATTCTCGCCCAGATCGACTGGAACAAGGACGCGCCGGCCGAGCCGGTCCGCTCCTTCCGGCCTCCCCGCTACGACGCCGAGGACCTGCTCGGCCTCATGCCGATGGATTATCGGCGCCCCTTCGACATGAGAGAGATCATCGCCAGGATCGCCGACGATTCGGACTTCCTCGAATTCTCCGAGAACTACGGAAGCGCAACCGTCTGCGGCCACTTCCGCATCGAAGGCTGGCCGGTCGGGGTCATCACCAACAACGGCCCGATCGATCCGGCCGGCGCAAACAAGGCGACGCACTTCATCCAGGCCTGCTGCCAATCGCGCACGCCGATCCTCTATCTGAACAACACGACCGGCTTCATGGTCGGGCGCCCTTACGAGGAAGCGGGCGTCATCAAGCATGGTGCGAAGATGATCCAGGCGGTGACCAACGCGACGGTCCCTCAGATCACCATCTACTGCGGCGCTTCGTTCGGGGCGGGCAACTACGGCATGTGCGGCCGCGGCTTCCATCCGCGCTTCTGTTTCTCGTGGCCCAACGCGAAGACGGCGGTCATGGGCGGCGAGCAGGCTGCGAAGACCATGGCCATCGTCACGGAGGCCGCGATGAGGAGAAAGAGCGGCGAGGTCGATCAGCAGAAGCTCGACGATCTCCAACGCAACATCGTCGACCGCTTCGATCGCCAGATGAGTGTTTTCGTGACGAGCGCGCGACTGCTCGACGACGGCGTGATCGATCCGAGGGATACACGGACGCTGCTCGGTCGGCTCCTCTCGATTTGCCGCGAGGCCGAGGCAAGAACGCCCCAGCCGATGCAGTTCGCTGTCGCCCGGCCTTGAGACGGACAGTGTCATGCAATTGACCTCGGAGCACGAAGCCCTTGGGGCGACCGTCAAACGCTGGATTGACGCTGAGGTGAACCCTTTCGTCGACGAATGGGAGGAGGCCGAGTGTTTTCCGGCGCATCAAGTTTTCCTCCAACTCGGCGAATTGGGATTGCTCGGCCTCCACAGGCCGACCGAATATGGCGGCCTCGGTCTCGACTATTCCTTTTCCGCTACGTTTGCGGAGGCGCTGGCCGGAATCAATTGCGGCGGCGTTCCGATGGCGATCGGCGTGCAAACGGACATGTGCACGCCGGCGCTCGCGCGACGCGGCGGCGACGAACTGCGGAAGGAATTCTTGGCGCCGGCGATAGCAGGGGAACTCGTCGGCTGCCTCGGCGTGTCCGAAGTCGGCAGCGGATCCGACGTCGCCTCGATACGAACGCGCGCCCGCAAGGACGGCGACGATTACGTTATCGACGGCGGCAAGATGTGGACGACGAACGGCACGCAGGCCGACTTCTGCTGCCTGCTCGCTAATACGTCCGACGGACTGCCGCACAAGAACAAGTCCCTGATCGTCGTTCCGATGGCGACGCCTGGCGTGACCGTGGCGCGGAAGCTGCGCAAACTCGGAATGGCGTCGTCCGACACCGCGCAGATCCATTTCGACGGCGTGCGCGTGCCCGCACGCTACCGGGTCGGCGACGAAGGCATGGGCTTCGTCTACCAGATGGAGCAGTTCCAGTTCGAGCGCGTGTGGGGCGCGCTGAACAGCGGCGCGATGGCTCAGCGCGCGATCGACATCACGATCGACTATACCAGCCAGCGACAGGTCTTTGGTCGTTCCGTCCTCGACAATCAATTTGTCCATTTTTCGCTTGCCGAGCTTCAGGTCGAGGTCGAGGCTCTCCGCGCCCTGTCCTGGGCCGCGGTCGAGACGATCGTTCGCAATGAAGACGCGACGAGGCTCGCCACGATGGCCAAGTTCAAGGCCGGACGGCTGCTGCGCAAGGTCACCGACGCCTGCCTTCAGTTCTGGGGCGGAATGGGCTTCTCCTCCGAGACCTTGATCTCGCGCCTCTATCGTGACGGGCGATTGACCTCGATTGGCGGCGGCGCGGACGAGGTGATGTTGCAAGTTCTCTGCAAGATGATGGGCATCTTGCCCAAGGCCAATTGAGGGGTCGATTGGGCATGAAAGGGATCGGGTGATGACGAAGCGTACGCCGTTCAGCAAGATCCTGATCGCCAATCGAGGCGAGATCGCGCTTCGCATCATTCGCAGCGCTCGCGCCCACGGGTATCGCACCGTCGCAGTCTATTCGTCCGCGGACGCTGACGCGCGTCACGTCTTCGAAGCCGACCAGGCCGTGTGGATCGGCGAATCGCCGCCGGCCCAGTCCTATCTCAACATCGCCGCCGTCATCGATGCGGCGCGGGCGACCGGTGCCGACGCCGTTCATCCGGGCTACGGATTTCTCGCAGAAAACTAGGCGTTTGCGCTGGCGTGTCGCAACGCAGGACTTGTGTTCATCGGCCCCTCACCCGAGTCGATCGCCTCGATGGGAGACAAGGCGGGCGCGAAGAGGCTGATGTCGGAGGCCGGCGTTCCCTGCGTGCCCGGATATCAGGGGGCCGACCAGGATGAAGGGACCCTCGCCACGGAGGCCGAACGAATCGGCTATCCGATCATGATCAAGGCGACCGCCGGAGGAGGCGGTCGGGGCATGCGCCTCGTCTCGACGGCCTCTGAATTTCCCGATTCGTTGCGCAGCGCCCGATCCGAGGCGCAAAACGCATTCGGCGACGCGACCGTCATCCTGGAACGCGCGATTACCAATCCGCGACACATCGAAATCCAGGTCGTAGGGGATCGTTACGGGGCCGCGATCCACCTCGGCGAACGCGACTGCTCGGTGCAGCGACGTCATCAGAAGCTGATCGAGGAGGCGCCGTCTCCGCGCGTGTCGCCCGATCTCCGGGAACGGATGGGCGCGGTCGCAGTGAACGCGACAAAGGCGATCGGGTACGAGGGCGCCGGAACCCTCGAGTTCCTGCTCGACGGCGAGGGGAACTTCTACTTCATGGAGATGAACACCCGGCTGCAGGTCGAGCATCCGGTTACCGAAGCCATCACAGGCGTCGACCTGGTCGACTTGCAGTTGCGCATCGCTTCGGGCGAACCGCTGCCCCTGAGTCAGGCAGACGTGAAATTCCGCGGCCATGCGATCGAGGTCAGGCTCTGCGCAGAGGATGCGGACAAAGACTTCATGCCACAGAGCGGCGTCGTCGCCTTGTGGGCGGCGGGAGACGGCGTGCGTTGCGAGCACGCCCTGAAGTCAGGCGCGGAGATCCCGCCGTACTACGATTCGATGATCGCCAAGATCATCGCCTACGGGGCGACGCGAGAGGAAGCCTGTCGCAAACTTGTTCGCGGCCTCGAGGACACGGCCGTGCTCGGCGTCAAGACCAATCAGGGTTTTTTGAGAAACTGCCTCATTCACCCGGTTTTCGCGCACGGCGACGCGACGACGAGCTTCATTGGCCAAAATCTGCCGGAACTGCTGCGGCGGAACGAGGCGCGGGTTGAGCGCGCCACGGCGTTGGGCGCGGCGTTGCTGATCGAGACCACGCCGAACGGCGCCCAGCGCGGACCGGGGCGGCGGCTCTTCAGCGCGCTCCCGGTCGGATTGCGGTTTGACATCAACGGCGAAGTGCAGACGGCTTCCCTGACCGCCCTGGGCGAGCGGCGTCACCAGGTGACGATCGGCGCAAGCCAGCGCGAAGTCGACATCGTCGATGTCGGCGCGCATTCGGTTCGATTCCGATGCGACCGGAGAATCGACAGCGCGACTTACCTGCGCGACGGCCCTCGTCTGATGCTCCGCTATGAAGGCGAGAGCTACGAGGTCGCGGACACGACGCGAGCCGCGAGCACGCGACAGGACGGCGGAGGCGCGGGCGACGCGTATGTGCGGGCGTCCATGAACGGCCGCGTTGTTGCAACCTTCGCCGAGGTTGGCGACGCCGTCGAACCCGGACAGCCGATCCTGGCCCTCGAGGCGATGAAAATGGAGCACCTTCACGTTGCCGCCGTCGCCGGCGCCGTCAAGGCGCTCCACGTGGCCAAGGGCGATCAGGTGAGCGCCGGCAAAGTGCTGGCGGAGATCGAGCCCGCCTCGACGCAAAGCGCCAACTGATAACCGACGAGAGGGCGCCAGCATGAGCGACAGTCCGTCCGTTCTGAACGAGAAGCGTGGTCGCGCCTTCTGGATCACGATCAACCGTGCGGAGAAGCGCAACGCCATCAACGCCAGCGTCATCGCCGGCATCCGACAGGGGTATCGAGACGCCCACGCGGATCCGGAGGTCCGCGCCATCGTTGTCACCGGCGCCGGCGAAAAGGCGTTCTGCGCAGGCGGCGACCTGCAGCCTGGCGGCGGGTTCGCCTTCGACCTCTCGAAGCCGAACCTCGAATACGCCGACCTATTGCGCGAAGCGCGATCCGCGACGCTTCCGACCATAGCGCGGGTGAATGGGGCGTGCATGGCGGGAGGCATGGGGCTCGCGTGCATGACCGACTTCGCCATCGCCGCCGAGCATGCGCTGTTCGGGTTGCCGGAGGTCCGCGTCGGCGTGTTCCCGATGCAGGTCATGTATCTGCTGCTGCAACTCGCCCCCGCGCGGACGGTGCGGGAGTGGGCCATCAGCGGCGAGCCTTTCACCAGCCAGGAGGCGAAAACCGCAGGATTGGTCAACCATGTCGTCCCGGGCGCTGAACTCGACGCCAAGGTCGAATGGCTTGTCGGTCGGATAGCCGACAAATCGCCGACCGCGATCCGGCGTGGCAAGTACGCGATGCGCGCGATCGAGTCGATGTCGTTCGAAGAAGCGATGGCCTACACGGAAGGACAGATCGTCCTAACGGCGCTAACCGAAGACGCCAAGGAAGGCCTGGCCGCCTTCAACGACAAACGCAAGCCGGTGTGGACCGGACGCTGACTGGCGCGAGGGGCGCCGTCGGCGGGGCGGGATTACCTACTTCGTCTATCCGGCTCGCGGCCATCCCGCAGGAGATCGCCAAGCGCGTCGAGGACGGAACCGCAGCCAGCGAAGGGGTTCGGGAGACTGGCGCGAAAACCGAACCTATCGCCGAGAGCGCGTGGCGCTGGGCTCGAGACAAATCGGGACTTCGTCTCGAGGGGGACTTGCCCCTTTGACATACTTTCGGTCGCCTCTTAGCCTATCGCAGCATAAACGGGCGGCAAACGCCCGATCGACAGGAGGGAACGGCGATGCGCCTAATGTCGGCGAGCTCCCAAAGGGAGAAGGCCGCGGCGCCACGGCGGGTTGATCGTTTGATGTGGGTTACGCCTGATCGCGTTTTTTACGTTGGGCTGTTGGGTTCGCCTACGACCCGAATTATGGGGTCCGTCATGCTGGATGTGGCGGCCGAAGGGTCTATCCGCGTCAGGATTGACGGCGGAGACTGGCAGGTCACGGACATGGCGGTCGTGCCCCCCTACACGCCGCATGAGGTCCTGTCCGAGGCGCGGCTCATCAATGTCATCAAGGTGGAGGCGGAGACCGTCGACCTGGCGGTAGCGCCGGAGTTGCTGCGCCAGCGCGGCGCGGTCGCCGCGGACGGTTTCGTCGCCCACACGCGCAAGCTCAGCGAGGAACTCAGATCAAGCCGCTGCGAGAATCTGATGTCTGTTGACTTCGACCGTTTGTTATTCGAGCAGACCTTGGCGCCACGGCGCATCGATCCGCGCATCCGGGAAGTTGTCGAAACGATCAAGCGCAATCCGGCCGCCCCCGCTCTCGCGGAGGACTGTGCTCAGGACGTCAGTCTTTCTTTTTCGCGAGTCCTCCACCTGTTCAAGGAGGAGGTTGAAATTCCGTTTCGAAGCTTCCGGTCCTGGAAGCGGGCTCGCGGCCTGCTTTGTCGTGTCAACGAGAAGTCGAGCCTGACGGACGTCGCCCTCGATTCGGGGTATCCTGATTCCACCCACTTCAGTCACTCAATCCGTCAGGTCTACGGCCTCAAACCAAAGGACATTTTTGCCGGTTCGCGTCGCCTGGCGGTTTATGCGAACGGGGATTCGGCAGCGTTTTCGCGTGATCGGTTTGGCGCTGCCGACCATGCCTGCGCCGCGCGACCAATGACAGGCGCCGCCGCCCCAAATGGTAACCCTACTCGACTGGGGTAGCAGCGTTCCTCGCAACGTCCCTCGCGCTTTCGGTCGGTCGTAAGAAGCCAACAATCGCGAATTTGATCGCAACGAGGCGAGCCGTATCATCCTCGCTGGCGGCAGCCCGTAGCCGACCGCGCCTATGCGCCGTGTCACCGCGCCCTCGCCCTAACGGCGCTTGTGATGCGGAAAGGTCATCCAACGGCAACGCTACGCCATGATCGTCAGCAAAAAACTTCAGGAGAACTCGGCGTGAATTTCGAACACATCTTGGTAAATCGCGACGGCCGGCTGACAACCATCACCATCAATCGTCCGGCGAGCCACAATGCGCTGAATGCCAAGGCCTACCAGGAGATGGAAGTCGCCTTCGACGCCTTCGCGGCTGATCCTGAGCAGTGGATCGCAATTGTGACGGGGGCTGGAGAGAAGGCCTTCTCGGCGGGACATGACCTCAAGCAGCAGGCGTCTGGTCGCGCATTCGTCATGCCCCATACAGGATTTGGCGGCCTGACGGCGCGCTTTGACCTGACAAAGCCCGTCATCGCCGCCGTCAACGGTCTGGCCATGGGCGGAGGATTCGAGCTTGCCCTCGCCTGCGACCTGGTCATCGCCGTCGAAACCGCCAGCTTTGCCCTGCCGGAGCCGAAGGTTGGTTTAGCGGCGCTAGCGGGCGGCATGCAGCGTCTTCCCGCTCAGATCGGTCTCAAGCGAGCTATGGGCATGTTGCTCACTGGACGACGGGTGTCGGCGCGCGAGGGGTTCGACCTCGGCTTCGTCAACCAGGTCGTGGCGGGCGATTTGCTCGGCGCCGCCCGACGCTGGGCGCAAGACATTCTCGATTGCAGTCCGCTTGCCGTGCGGGCGACTAAGGATGCCGCGCTGCGCAGTTTGGCAAAACCCATAGCCGACACCATGAAGGCGCAATGGGACTATCCGTCCATACGGGAAATGCTCAAATCCAACGACGCCATCGAAGGTCCTGCCGCCTTCACCGAAAAGCGTCGGCCGGTCTGGACTGGACGCTGAAATGCCGCAGCGTTGGACATTGACCGCCGCGGCCGGCGTATTCCTCGTTGCTGGGCCTACCGGATAGCGAAGTCGAAACGGTCGATGAGTCGCTGACCTGAAGCGGCCGACGCAGGCGATTGGCTAACCATTCGGGGCGCTCCAGGAGCAAAATTCGAGATCGCCCTAATCAACAACGAACCGACGAAGCTGCTTTTTAGGTCTTCGTGCGCCGTGGGGCACAAAGACCTAAAATCGAGGAGTATGATCACGCAATAGGATACAACGGTCAGATTACACGTTGCCGACACGCGTCATTTTTTCGCAAATACTTCCTTGGCGAC
>NZ_JBKQOT010000913.1:0-15607 GCF_052145395.1 Roseiarcus sp. | reverse complement strand
GGTCGCGTCGGTGCGGCTCGGCTGGAGATAAGTGGCCTCTCCGCTCAGTTGCTGGCTTTGCGGGTAGAGCTCCCCGACCGCCTGGCCGAGCACGGCGCGAGCCTCGATCACCCGCGTCCCGGCCTCCATCAGCGTCAGATTCTGGTTGTAGGCGATGTCGATGAGGCGGTTCAGCGTCGGGTCGCGGAACGCCGCCCACCAGCGCTGATAGTCCTCGCGGCTCGTCTTGACGGTCGGGAAACCCGCGTCCTTCCAGCGGCTTTCGACGGAGGCCTGCGGCGTGACGAAATTCGGTCCGACCGAGCAGGCGGCAAGCGGCAGGACGAGCGCGAGCGAAGTCAGTTCACGAGCCCGCCGCACGGCTCGCGCGATCCGAGCCCCGCGCAAGCCTGTCGAAGCCATCGGCGCCCGGGACATGGCTAAGAGGCCGTCGCAAGCGAGGGTTTTTGGCGGCGGCCCCCGGCGTGTTCGGCCGGAGACCGGCGCGCGGCGGCCACGCGCGCGACCGGCGCTCCGACGTCGACTCCAAACATTACGCCCCCGAACACGATGGTTAACAACCCGATAAAGCACCGAGCCGGCACCGTATCCACGGCGCCGCAATCGGGCAACGATTGTTTAAACGGAGGCGAGATTTTGGCGTGGACGTGTCTTGCCGGCGCGACGCGATCCGCCCTTCGTTTTCGGCCCCGACCAGTTAAGGGCGAGACGTTTGCCGCCTGTATTGCACGTCAATAATGGGTCCCAGGGTGCTGACATGACGCAGACGATCAAGCCGGATTCGCTGCAAGGCAGTCCGCGACGCGGCCTGAGCTTTGGCTCGTTGGGAAATTGTCGGCCCGCGGGAGTTCTCGTGGACCGTTGCGCTCGGGGTTGAGGCCGACAGCGGCAGGCGCGCGCTTCGGGTTTTCGGGGAGGATCTCGATCACTGAGATACAGGCGACGCCACCCACGCTTTTCCATTTGAAACACAACTTTCTGTTGTGCGCATCCGCCTTCCGAAGCTCCGCAAGCCACAAGAAATAGGTTATGATCGAGTGTTACAAAGTTGCAACAAATGGCGCCTAACCCGTTGATACAATTCTCTCGAGTCGGTTCTGACGTCCGCAGCGAGTGGGGCGGCGCGGGGCCCGAATGGCGCAAACACAGTCGGCGAGCGGCAGGCTTTGAGCGGCCGACGCGGGCATGGTCATGATTGACGGGGAAACTCCCAGGTGTTGTCGATTCCATTTCTTCAGGGCGTCCTCCCGTTCAGGCCGCGCGAAGCTCTGAAAGACGCCCTCGCGGGCGTCACGCTCGCGTCGATGAACATTCCCCAGGTGCTGGGCTATACCCGCATCGCCGGCACGCCGATCGTCACCGGGCTCTATACGGTGCTCCTGCCGCTCGTCGGCTTCGCCCTGTTCGGCTCGTCGCGCCATCTGGTCGTCGCGGCCGACTCGGCGACCGCCGCGATCTTCTCGAGCGCGGTGTCGCGCATGGCGCCTGTGGCGAGCGAGAAATACATGGCGCTGGTCGGCATGCTGACCCTGCTGACCGCCGGCCTGCTGCTGCTCGCGCGGATCTTCAAACTCGGCTTTCTGGCCGACTTCCTTGCCCGGACCGCCTTGGTGGGATTCTTGACCGGAGTGGGAATCCAGGTCGGCGTCGCCATGCTCGGGTCGATGCTCGGCGTCGACGTCCAATCGCACAGCACGCTCGGCCAGATCTGGGAGGTGGGCGCCGCGCTCTCGAAGCTCAGTCCGCTCACCCTCGGCCTTTCGGTCTTTGTGGTCGCCGTCATCCTGCTCGGGAAATGGCTCGTGCCGAAGTTGCCGGTCCCGCTGGTTGTGGTCGTCGGCATGATCGCCGCGAGCGCCTGGCTCGATCTCGCCGGCATGGGCGTCGCTGTCGTTGGGCCGGTGCCGGGCGGCCTGCCGGCGCTAAGGTGGCCGGACGTGACCTGGCGCGAGACGCTCGACCTGTTGCCGGTGGCGGGGTCGTGCTTCGTCATGATCATCGCCCAGAGCGCCGCGACCTCGCGTGTCTACGGGATCAAGCATCACGAGCGGGTCGACGAGAACGCCGACATTTTGGGGATCGCCGCCGCCAACGCGGGGGCGGCGCTGACCGGCGCCTTTGTCGTCAACGGCAGCCCGACCCAGACCGCCATGGCCGACGATGCAGGCGCGCGCAGCCAGTTCGCGCAGCTCGTCTTCGCCGCGATCGTCGCGATCGTGCTGATCGCGCTAACCGGGTTCCTGCAATACCTTCCGCGCTGCGTGCTCGCAGGCATCGTCTTCACCATCGCGGTCGGCATGATCGACGTGAAGGGCCTGAAGGACATTTTGAGCGAGAGTGCGGGCGAATTCCGGCTTGCGCTCCTGACCGCCGCGGCCGTGCCGTGCATCGGGGTCGAGGAGGGCATATTGCTCGCGATCGCGCTCTCGCTCGTGCGCCACGTGCGGCACAGCTACCGCCCGCACACGATGGTGCTGACGCCCGATCCGGAAGGCGGCTGGATCTCGAACCCGGCTGAACCCGGCGCGCAGACCCGTCCGGGGCTCATCCTCTACCGGTTCGGCGCGGACCTTTTCTACGCCAACGCCGACCGTTTCGCCGATGAGGCGCGGGCGCTCGTCGACCATGCGCCCGACCCGGTGGAATGGTTCGTCGTCGACGCCGGGGCGATCACCGACATCGACTATTCGGCGGCCCGGACGCTGCGCGACCTGTTCAGCGAGCTCACCGCGAAAAACATCAGCGTCGCGTTCGGCCGCGCCGAACCGTCCCTCCGCTCGGACCTCGAGCGCCACGGCGTCGCCGCGATCCTCGGTGAGGGGCGCATCTACCCGTCGCTGCACGGCGCGCTGGCGCTGGTGGGCGGCGGCGAGACGCAGCGCCCGGCCTCTCAGTGAACGGTTCGAAGGGCAGGCGCGGGCTGCGCCGGCTGCTCAGGTCCGCGGCGCCACGGGCGGCGAGCCCGGGGAATCGATGCCGAAACGCTTGGCGTACTCGGCATTCAGTAGGGGCCAGTCGAATTTCATCGCCTCTCCGCCAACGATGCGCCCGATCGGCTCGGCGGCAAGGAATCGATCGAGCACATCGAGGCAAATGTGCCAGCCGGCGGCGCCCATGGAAATGAAGCCGCGATCGATGTTGTGCCAGAGCGTGAGACGCGTGCCGTCTCCGATCGGTTCGAGCTCCCAACGTATATCATTGCCGCCCCACTGATATTCGAGCAGCTTCGGGGCGTCCGCGCGCGTCACGTGCGTCTCCGAGACCTGGGGAGTCGGCGTTCCGACCGTCGAGAGCCTGACCGGGCCGGTCGAGGCGAGGCTATGGTCGGCGTCGAACGGCGCCCATTCCCGCAGATGCGTCGGGTCCGTCAAGGCTTGCCAAACCTTCGCCGGTGGGTGGCGCACGTCCCGGACGAGAATGAGCGTCCACTTCTCCCCAGCCTTGCGAACTTCAGCGCCCACGGCCGGGCCCGGCTTGTAGCTGTCACGGCTGCTCATTGTTTCTCTCCCTTTCGATTCGGCGAGTCATTCATCCGATCGAGGTGGCGCTCGAGCGCGTCGACGTGGATCGACCAGAAGCGGCGGAACGGTTCGAGCCAAGCGTCGACCTCCATGAAGGGCTCGGGTCTGATCCGATAGAGACGGCGCTGCGCATCGACACGCGACTCGACGAAGCCCGCCTCGCGCAACACCCGCAGGTGTTTGGAAACCGAGGGTTGCGGCAATCGCAGCGCCTCCTCGATATCCCCCACAGACCGCTCCGCGGATGCGAGCAGACTGAGAATGGCTCGGCGGCTCGGCTCGGCGATGACGGCAAATGCGGATTCCATGTCGGTTATATACTTCTATCAGAATATACCTGTCAAGACATATTAATGTGCGTGATCGAGTCTGTGGTGGCGAGACCGTCGATCCATGCCCTGAATAGGCCCGCGAGGAGTGCGGCTCAGTTATCCGGAGACCCGGAGATCTCTCGACTTGGGGTGCGGGAAGGCTCGCTGGGTCGACGCCAGAGAGCGCTCAAAAATATTCCTCCGCGCCTCTGGGATGTCGCCGTCGCCCGGGCGGACGCCTCAATCTTCGTCTTCGGCCTTGCTGGCGCCGGGTTCGTCGCCGGGGACGATGTAACCGCCCTTCAACCAGCGGTGCAGGTCGACGTCGGCGCATCGCTTCGAGCAGAAGGGATCGTAGCGTTCGCTGCGGGGCTTGCCGCAGATTGGACAGACGCGCGCCTTGGCTGCCGGTTTCGGCTTTGACGGATTGTTGTCGTTGCCGCTCATTTCAGAAGGTTATCGGCCCAAAGCCGGTGCGGATGGTAGCCCTCGCCGCCGAGCAGCGCCGCCGTCTCCGCGAGCGGCAGGCCGACGACGTTGGTGTAGGAGCCGACAATCCGGATCACGAACCCGCCCGCGAGGCCCTGAATGGCGTAGCCGCCGGCCTTGCCGCGCCATTCTCCACTGTTGATATAAGCCTCGATCTCCTCGCGGGACAGACGCTTGAACCGGACGCGTGTCTCGACCAGCCGGTGACGCATGCCGCCCTTCGCCGTCGCAAGGGCGACACCGGTGTAGACGCGATGAGCGCGCCCGGAGAGCAGGCGCAGGCAGGGTTCCGCCTCGTCGCGGAGTTCGCATTTCGGCAGGATGCGGCGGCCGACCGCGACCACGGTGTCGGCCGCGAGGGTGACGCAGGGCGCCAAGTCGGGCGCCTTGGCGGCGAGGGCCGCCGAGGCTTTGGCCTTTTCCGCCGCCAAACGCTGGGCGAGCGCGCGTGGGGTCTCGCCGCGGCGCGGCGTCTCGTCGACCTCCGACGGCAGGATCGAGTCCGGATCGACGCCGATCTGGGCCAGCAGGGCCAGGCGGCGGGGCGAACCGGAAGCCAGGACAAGCCGCGGACGACCAAGGGATGCGCTCAACGTTCGGCCCCCGCGACGCTTCCGAGCTTCAGCCTCACTTGAAGCGGTAGGTGATGCGCCCCTTGGTCAAGTCATAGGGCGTCATCTCGACCAGAACCTTGTCGCCAGCAAGCACGCGGATTCTGTTCTTGCGCATCTTGCCGGCGGTGTGGGCGATAATCTCGTGGTCGTTCTCCAGTTTGACGCGAAAAGTCGCGTTGGGGAGCAGTTCGACCACGAATCCGGGAAATTCGAGCAGTTCTTCTTTCGACATAGGGCTCCTTCTAGAGTCGCCGCGCCGGGGTTGGCAAGCACGACCCGCCAGGCACGGCTCCTCCGTCGGGAGCCGCTCGGCCGACCGCCGGACGACATGCTGAAGCCTCGGCGCGTGCTGCCGCGCCGAGGCCTTGTAAAATCCTACCGCATTTCGCGACGAAAAGGAAAGGACGCCGTACCGCTTGACTTGATCAGACCGCCACCCCTGTGGGTCCTGGGCGAGCCGTCGCCGCGAATGGGCGGACGCGGCCGACGGGCTATGTTCAATCGGATCAAGCGATTGTCATCGGTTCCGGGGAGACGCCTTGTCTTTGACAAGACAGACGCAAGATTCGCAGTTATAGGTGCGGCAGTCCAATTCTGCATAATGGGAGATCGCCATGTCGATCCACGTTCCCTGCGGCGGCGCCAGTGCATACGTCCCGCGAACGACCAGACGGCTCGGGGGCTTTATCGCCAGCGCGGCAGTTATTGTCGGATTGGCGCTTGGCGCGTCGAGCGGAGCCTCGGCGCAATGCGTTGGGACCTATCACCCAAGTTCGGGCGGCGGCGCGCATTCCCCAACTCAAGGGACCGGCGCCCATCCCGTGTCGAGCACGACGCACGCCGCGGCGAGCCCGTCCTGCTTGGCGGGCGGTACAAAGACGGCCAACGCATCGAACCTATCCGTGCACCCGGCGGCCGGATTGGGCGCCGGCAAGGAGGGCGCTGGTTCGTCGTGGCGGCATACGGCGTCGCAAGCTGGCTCCGCCGGCGTCAACAAGACGACAAGGGACAAGAAGGTTGGCGGACAGCGGGTCAGGCCGTAAGGGCCCGATCGCTTCCGGCTCGATCGGTCGGCCTCCGTGCTAGGGCGGCTCGGCGGGATTTGAGAAGCGCCTGAATCCTTGTGTGGGATCGCGGCCGATGGTCGTCGCTCTCGGCGAGCGTTGGGTTTAGCGCTGGGAGGCGCGGTGCACGGTTTTCCTCCAGTGGACGATGCATGACAGAATATTTCGAAAAACAGAAAAACGGATAGAGTGAGTCGATCTCCGCTGGATCGAAAACCGTCGTGTCGCTGGCCGCATTTCCATCGCGTCGCCGCCTCTCGAGCCGACGTCTTCGAGGACGCCCCGGTTGGGGCGTGAAAGCAGCGGCGGGGCATCGAGCGGCGGCGAAGCGATCCGGTGTCGGCCCCTGCGGAATTCAACGCCAAGAAGAGCTGCAACTGACCGAGAAGCGGCGCAAACCGCTGAAAACATTGGAAAAGGCAATGGGAAACCCTTGCCAAGAGTTGGCATGAATTTGGATCCGGCGCCCTTTTCGCTTGGCATGGGCGCCCTTCGAGCTTGGCTTTGCGGCCCGGACGCCGAGAGCGTTCCCCGTCGCGTAAGGTAGCGCTTAGGGGACTGTCCGACGGACGGTGGAGTGGAGAGCGCCGCGCGGCGCCTTGGCCGCGATCCGCGATCGGAAAAGCCGCCGCAGATCCTTGAAAAGGCTCGATTCGGACTCGGATTTGGCAGGCCCCTGGCTCGCGAGCGCGACGCCATGGCGACGGCGAATGGGGCGACCGCGACGAGCCGGTACGCAACCCGTCCGAGGGTGGGCTCAGAAGAGCGAGCCCTGTCCCTCTCCCTCCTTGCCGGCGCGCGGGCGCCTCATCCGCGATGGCGGCGTTGAGGGCGGGAGGACCGCCGCCTCCGGGGTCGGCCCGATTCCGACGACAGCGGAAAGCGCCCCGTCGGCGAATTCGATCGTGAGGTTCTGGCCCCCGTGCGTTTCGGCTGCCCGGCGCAAAGTCCGATTGGCCTCGTCGCGCACCAGGGCGAAGCCGCGCGCCAGCACGCCGCGGTAGCTCACCGCGCCGACGTGCCGCCAGAGCGCGGCGACGCGCGAGCGGCGCATCTCGACGCCTTCCGCGTAGGCGCGCGAGAGCCGCGCCGCGAGCCTCCGAAGATGGTCGGCCTGCTCGGTCCGACGCCGGCCGATCCGGGCGCCCTCGCGAGCGAGGCCGCGAGCCGCGGCTTCGGTCTCGCGCCTAGGCCGGTCCATGAGGATTGGCCCGAGCCGCTCCAGGCGCCCGGCGAGTCCGCGAACCCGCTCGGTCAGGCCCGCAAGATGCGCGCGCGGCGAATGGCGGGCGAGCCCGCGGGCCAGGCCCGCAAGCCGCAGGGCGCGGAAATCGATCGCGCCGCGCACGCGTGCGGCGAGCGTCTCGCCGCCTCGGTCGAGCCGCTGTCGTGGGCCCTCGATGAGCGCCTCGCCGCTGGGCAAGGCGCGAACGAGCGCGCGGAGGTCGGCGCGCCTCCGCTCGCTGAGCCGCCGAATCGCTCCGCGTCGGCGCGCCTCGAGCTCGGCGACGCTCGCGACGAGCTCGGCCCGGACGGGGACGGCGAACTCGGCCGCCGCGGTCGGAGTCGGGGCGCGCAGGTCGGCGACGTGGTCTATCAGCGTCCAGTCGGTCTCATGGCCGACCGCGGCGATGACCGGAATGGCGCTCTTCGCCGCCGCTCGCACCACGATCTCCTCGTTGAAGCCCCAAAGGTCCTCGAGCGAGCCGCCGCCACGGGCTACGATCAGTACGTCCGGCCGCGGCGCAGGACCTCCCGGCCGGAGCGCGTTGAACCCGTCGATCGCCGCGGCGACTTCCAGCGCCGACGTCTCGCCCTGCACCCGCACCGGCCAAACCACCACCCGCATCGGAAAGCGGTCGGCGAGCCGATGCAAAATGTCCCGGATCACCGCCCCGGTCGGCGAGGTCACCACGCCGACGACCCTCGGCAAAAAGGGAACCTTGCGTTTTCGCGCGGCGTCGAAGAGGCCCTCTTCGGCAAGCTTTTTCCGCCGCGCCTCCAGGAGCGCCATCAGCGCGCCGACTCCGGCGAGCTCCAGTTGCTCGATAACGATCTGGTAGCTCGACTTACCCGGGAAGGTCGTGAGCCTGCCGGTTGCGATGACCTCGAGCCCCTCTTCCGGCTTTACCTTCATGCGCGCGAGCGAGCTGCGCCAGATGACCGCGTCGAGCCGCGCGTTTGCGTCCTTCAGGCAGAAGTAGGCGTGGCCGGACGAATGCGTCCCGCGATAGCCGGAAATCTCGCCGCGCACGCGGACATAGCCGAAACGGTCCTCGATCGCGCGCTTGAGCGCGTTCGAGAGTTCGCTGACGGTGATTTCGGGCGCGTTGCTTGCGCGGGGGGACTCGTCCGGCTCGGCCATCGCCCGAATATGCCCGATCGATGAGGCCGAGGCGAGAGAAGGACTGCGACAATAAGGCCACGCGCGGCCGTCGACGAAACTGGCGCGCATGCGGTAAACTTCCCAGGGGCGTAGCCGGCGAAGGCCATGGCCGACCCGATCGCATTCTGGCGCCTCGCCTGGGCGGCGGCGCTGGCTGAGGGCTCAGAACATATTTCCGAGGCCTTCCGCGGACTCCTGCCTCGGAACGTGTCGCCGCCCGGCGCCGTTGATCTCAGCGCGCTTCCGACGCTCGGACGGATTCGCATGGCGCTTTCGACCATGCTGCTTGTGGAGGAGCGCGAAACCGCTTCGGTGCGCAGCCCGGCGACCCTGATCGTCGCGCCCTATGCGATCCACGAGGCGTCGATCGCCGACTTCGCAGTCGGCCATAGTCTTGCTCAGGCGCTCGTCGAGGGGGGCGCCGGGCCGGTCGCGCTCACCTACTGGAACTCGGCGACGCATGAAATGCGGGGTTACGGCATCGACGCCTATCTAAGCGATCTGAACGTGGCGGTCGACGACCTCGGGGGCCGTGCTTCGCTCGTCGGACTTTGTCAGGGCGGCTGGCTCGCTGCGGCTTTCGCTGCGCGCTTCCCTGCCAAAGTCGCCAAGCTGGTCCTCGCGGGCGCGCCGATCGACGCTGCGGCCGCACCTTCGAGCATCACGCGAGCGCTGGCCGCGATAACGCCGACGGCAATCGCGGGGGTCCTCGCCATTAACGGTGGACGGGTGCTCGGCGCTCTTGCGTTTTCCCTTTGGTCCGACAGTTTCTCGCCGGAATTCACGGCTGAGGCCGCGCTGCAACGGGGCGACGATCCGGCCTTGGTCCGACTGTTCAATGAATGGAACCGGCGTACGGTCGACTTGCCGGGCGTTTACTTCGTGCAGACCGCGGAATGGATCTTTCGCGAGAATCGCCTCGCGCGTGGTGCATTCCGGGCGCTCGGGCGCGAAGCGCTGCTTTCGGCGATCGCCGCGCCGGTCTTCGTTCTTGCGGCCGCGGACGACGAGGTCGTGTCTTTGCCGCAGGCGACTGCGATCAGGACGCTCTGCCCGCAGACGCCGGTAACGGTGCGGGTCGAGCGCGGCCGCCACCTGTCGCTCTTCATGGGGCGCCGCACGATTGCGCACGCCTGGCGCGATATCGCCCGCTGGCTGGCCGACGCGGACAGCGCCCGGCCGCGACCTGGGAAGAGGGCTCGAGCCCGGATTGCCCCGGCGTGCAAGTTGACGCAGGATGGGACAAAGGCCGCCCTCTGAGGCCGCGCGGTCCGGCTCGGCCGCAGCGGCGCGTGGCGGGGCGTGAGGTGGAGAACGGGGAGTCGCTTCGATGCCTTTTCATGTCTGCAACGGCGCGACGATGATGTGCTCGTTCGGGATGGCGCCCAGCACCCTTGTGGTGCTTCCGATCCATCGCATGCTGACGAGCGACCAGCCGGCCGCAAACATCAACGACCACGTTCCGATGCTAAACATCATGCCCTTCGGGATGTGCACGACGCCGAGCAACCCGGAGGTCGCATCCGCGACAGCCGCGGCCTTGGGCGTGCTCACGCCGATGCCGTGCATAGCGGTCACGCCGGCGCCTTGGGTTCCCGGCGCCGTTTCGCCTCCGGTGATCCTCGACGGCGTGCCCGCTCTCGACGACATCAGCATCCTCATGTGCACGTGGGGAGGAGTCATCAAGATCGTCTATCCCGGCGAGGTCACCGAGATGATCTCCTGAAGCGCGTCGATTGAGGATCTCAAGCGGCTCCGGATCGCGCGAAGACCGGCGGGGCCACCTTTGCGTCCCCCCCGTCGGCAAAGCGGACGCCAGCCTCTACGCAGGCCCGGATCCAGGCTTGAACCTCGGCCATCGGCCGTTGAGCGATCGCGAGAATGAGGCCGGCTTTGAGGTTTGTCGCGGTCGCCTCGGCCCAGGCGTGGACGGGCGGGGCGTTTTCGGGCGCGATGCTCCCGCCGGAGTGGCCGGCGGCAAGCGCGAGCCAAGTGGTCGAGACGCCGGTGTCGCTCGATGTTCCGATTTGCAGCGCGGCGCGGCGCTCGGCTTCTTCCGGCTTCCGCACCCAGGCTTCCGCGGCGAGGAGGGCGTCGTCGGTCCGCCCTCCCCTCAGCGCGCGCAGGCACTGACAACCCCACCAGACCGCCTCACGCCGCGGCAGCACGGATGCAACGTAGACGATCGGGTCGAAGCCGCCCCCGCGCGACAGCAGCCTTCGGGCAAAATCGATCGGCGCCTCGTCTTCGGCCGGGCGGAGGCTTATTTCCGACGTCACTCGAGGAAACGCTTCGAAAACTTGCGCGGCCGCATTGAAACGAAGACGCGTCGACATGCCCTGCTCCCCTAGATGTCTCGATACGCCCCGCCGACGCCCTTGAGCGCGGCACCGTAATCCGGATTCGAGCGGCGCCGGTCGACAGGCGTTTTTCGATCAGCTATTGATCTGGACCATCGGCGCGGTCACGCTGACGGTCGCATTGCCTGTCTTGGTGATTTGGGTCGACTTCTCCGCGGTCGACATTGTGTTCATCACGATCTGACTCATCGAGCCGCTCGGCCCCACGTTAAGTGTGATGCTGGAGGTGTCCATGATCAGCTGCGTCATCGGCTGACCCTGCGGGCCGACATTGATCGTCACTTTGTTGAGCACGTTGAGCGTGAGATTGCCGCTGCCGGGCGGGCCGCTGCCCACGGGGAAGCCGACATTGATCGTCTCATTGTTGCCGACGTTTTCGGTCTGGTCGTGCACGATGTCGCGCTTCTCGTCGTTGAGCGCCTTGAACATCAGGTCCTTCTGGGCGCGCAGCTTCACCTTCTCGCTGCCGGCGGTATCGTCGAACAGGAACATGTTGTAGCCTGAGCCGCCGGTGCTCGAGAGGGTGAGGATGCCGGATTTGACCTGCTTGTCCGGCAGCGTCATCGGCACGGTGTTCTGACCGTTGTAGACCGAGCCGACGACGATCGGCCGGTCCGGGTCGCCCTCTTCATATTGGATGAGCACCTCGTCGCCGACCCGGGGCGTGAACAGCGCGCCGCGATTGGCGCCCGCCCAGATCTGGGCCACGCGCACACGGCGGGAGGGCTTGCTCTGCCGGTCCCAGTAGAACTGCACGAGGATCCGGCCGAGGCTGTCGACGTCGATCTCCGGGCCGCCGTCTTTCTTGATGACGAGCGCGGACTGGACGCCGACGATCTCGGGTTTGCGGGTGACCAGCGGCGCGCGGAACTGGCGGCTGCTCGGGGTCATTTCGTAATTGCCGGTGTAGCCGAGGTCGGCGTCGGCACCGGAGCGGAACCCTTCCTCCTCAAAATCGTGTGTGCAGTGGGTCACCAGATATTCCTGGTTCTCCCCGCTGTCGGGATGACTCTGAAGCGTGACCAGCGCGCCGGGAAACAGCGAGGCCGCAGCCCCCATCGACGACCGGCGCTGGTCGAGCGACTGCGCGGCCTCGAGTTTGTACTTCGCCAGATTCTCGCCGACGCTCTGGACCTGGAAATTGTTTCCCTCTGTGTCGACGTAAGCGTAGGGATAGTCGAACATCTCCATGGAGTCGTGCCCATATCCGCCGGCGCCTTGCTTTTGTGCAAGCAGGTTGGTGGACGGCGCCTTATATGGGTAGTCTTTCAGGACAAAGACTCCGCTCTGCGCCCGACGCCCAAGCGACCAGGTCTCGATATATTGGGATTCTCGCCGCCCCGCATTGTCGACCGGGTTGTAGTCCACGGTAGAGAGCCCAGGGGCGTCCGAGTGGCTCGACTTGGCGTCGGCGAGTACGAGGGTGTGCTTGCCGTCGGCGTACTCGAAGAAATAGTAGACGCCGAACTGCTCCATCAGCCGGCAGACAAAATTGAAGTCCGTCTCGCGGTACTGGACGCAATATTCGAGCGTCGGCGGCGATCCGGTCGTCGCATCGCGGTAGTCGGAGAAACCGCGATCCGAAAACACCTGCTTGATGATGGCGATCGCCGTCATTTGGGCGAAGATCTTGCAATCCGACGTGCGGGTGAGGAACCATAGCCAGGGCCGGAGGACCATCTGGTATAGGTAGAGGTCTTCCTGCGTTCCGGCCCAGCGCGCCTCGGTCATCAAGCCGTGAAAATAGCGGGTCTGATTGTCCTGGGTGGTGAACTCGATCGTCGCGCCCAGCCCGAGCGCGGAGGAAAAGTCGAGGTTGGCCTGTTTGCTCGCCGCCTCGATGCGGATCTCGAACAGTTCGCTTAGCCCCTCGATGGCGCTGAAGCGTGCGAGCCCGAGCACGTCCTTGCCAAGCGGCGTGGTGAGCTTGCCCTGTTGCGCGTCCTGGGAGATGGACATCAGGTCCTCGTTGCGGCTTTTGGAAAGCGGCGCCGATCATAGCCAAATTCCGCGTCGCGTCGATGGGAAGAATGTCCGGCGGCGCCGCGCGCCGGCGCGGAAGCCGAGGGCTTCCCGCACGGTGTCGAAGCACCCGACTGTCGACCGACTGAGGGGCGATCCATCCATCCATGGAGGCCAAGGAGCGCCGGTCGCTTGGACGCCGTCGGCGCGCAACATTTGGATTTCCTCAGGCGTGCGCAGGGCTGCGTCACGGCTCCGCAAATTCTGGCGTTTCGGACGTTTGGATTTCCTTGGAATCTCTCGACCGAAACAAGCCTTTTCAACGGGTTACGCGCGCAAGCGCGCGGGTTTATTTCGTCATGGGGCCCCTTCCGCCCAAAACGGCCGCGTCCCGTCACGACGGCGTCGACCCGCTTGCGGTTCGTCTGATGCTCGCATGAATTGATCATACCGAGCTTTCTGCTTTTTCGCAATCGAAAGTCGCGCCGGCGCCTTTCTCCATTCCAAAAGGACCGGCGCAGGCCGTGTCCCCGGCGCCCGGATCGCTTTGACGCGCGCGAGGACGCGGCGGAACGCGGCCCGACCCCATCAGGATAATACGGCCGCCGGCGCTCCTGCTCGCGCCTCTCGCGATCGCTACCGCCCGCTAGCTCTTTGCCGAGCGACCCAAGCGGCAGGGAACGCCGCGACATGGCCGGACTGTCCCCAGCCATCCTCGTCCGAGGCGGCGGCGGCGAACAGCGGGCGCTATTGCGGATCAAGCTGCTCAGGCGTCCTGCCGTGACGCGACCGGCTCGAAGCCGTTCCAGCGGTCGACGCGCTTCTCGCTCAGAACGCCGCCGGCGTTGCGGTAGACGTGGAAGCCAAAACCGTCCTCGGCCTCGCAGACGAATTCCTCGACGCTGGCGAACCATTGGCCGATCTCTCCGGCGTTGCAGGTCGGCAGATAGACGCGAAAGACGCGCGGGTCCCACCAGCGGAAGACGACGATCCGGCCGTCCGGGAGCTTCGCTTGGTTGAAGGTCCGAAGGCGCTGGCGCAGCCGCGCGCGCTCCTCGCTCGAACGCAGGAAGATCCCCCAACTCTCGCCTCGCCCTTCCTTCCGCCACGCGTCGTGCTCGACCGGCACAAGATAGGGAGCGTTGCGGCCCATCGGGGAAACCACGTCGGTCGCGAACAGGCAGGCCGGAAACAGCGCCTGATGGACGAGATCGTAGATGCGCCGGTCACGCGCGGCGTCGACGATGGCGTAAAGTGCGCTCATCAGGGCCCTATGCGTGTCACGCCCACGGACGCGGGAATCCGGAACCGCCTCTTCCGCTGCGCTCTCGGTTTCCGCTTACACGAGATTGGCGCAGCGAAGAAAGCTCAGGCCGCGTTGCGCGCCGCTTTTGCGGCGCGGATCGCCGCACGAGCGCATGGCTCGCAGAACGGCGTCCCATCCTTGGCCGCCGCCCGCAATACGGCAATTTGCGCCTCCTCGTCTTCGAAGTCCTTTTGGGCCTGGTCCGTTGACCGCACCTGCGTCCGCTGAGGCGGAGGCGCCGATGCGGACGGCGGCGGGGGCGGCGGCGCGGCGGGCGGCGGGCCCTTGCCGATCTGGTGGAGGCCGAGCAACCCTTCGGCGAGCGGGCCGCGCGGATCGTCGCGGAAAAGGGGGACGAACCGCGCGACGAGGCGGCCCGTCTCGATACAGTGTGCGACATTCTCCTGCAACTGATGGTCGCTCCAATGCCGCCGGTGCGGATGGTCGATCCCCCAAGCGAGCGCCGCGCGCCGGAGGCGCCACGAGTCTATACGGTGAGCGAGGAGGCTTTTGAGCTGCCACCGATGATGACCGTCGCCGTCGCCCGATTCGCCGGCGAACGCCTTCAGACTGTGCGCCGGCCCGATCAGCAGCGCGCCGTCGGGGAGCGGGAGGACGAGGATGTCGGGACGCATGACTACTTCTCGGGTGGCGGCGGTCTAGGCTTGACATATCAAGTGCGGCGCATGCAACCTGTAAATAAGAGCCGGTGCCGGACCAGCTGGCAACCCCAGACGCTCTGTGGGCAGCCGAAGAGCGGCCTCGTTTTGCCGTCGAGCATCGGTCAGACGCTGTGGACGATGGAAACGGTCGCCCATGCGTGCATTTTGCCGGCGAGAAATGAATTGGGGTTGCGTAAACTGTCACCGTAAACTCTGTCACCGTAAACTCGTAACCTTAAACTGTCACCGTAACCTTCCGATCAACGACATACCTCCGGTCACGGATACGGCCAGAACGTGGGAGATCATTGCGTACTGGTAGGGGGCGACAAAATTCGACCTGGACCCAATACATGATCAAAGCCCGTTACAGGAAGACTTCGACGCTAGGTCATGGCGCAGACCGTTCAATTATTCCGCAAAATTATCAAGGAAGTCGTTGTGTATGAGAATCCAATAACCGCTTGGTCGTTGCTCCACAGTGAACGTATCGCCCCAAGTCACCGTGATTTCGGCGTTCGACATGGTATCGGCCGAAATAAGTCCTAAGGAGCTTGAAAAGCCTGGATTTTCAGGATTGTTCCCAATGGCTTTCAAAGCCTGCGCACGGCTGACCGGCTTGTAGGAGAGATTCACGTCAGAGAAACCTACTTTTGCGCCAAAGCATTGCGCAATTGTTTCTAGCAGTGGGTAAAGCGATTCGCGAACGGTTCGCGCCATACGTCGGATCGCCCGGAGGTCAAGATCAATATAAACGTTGATCCACTCTGTAGTGCGTCCAACTAATACGTAGGCCATGAGATCCTCTGACCACACCTTTGAGGCAAGAACGAAGCAGGCGATCAAGGAAATGAAACTCGCCCGTTCTATGTAAATATAACAGGGGACCAAAAATGATTCCGACGAAACTTAAAGGCAGGAGAAACAGGGGT
>NZ_JBKQOT010000912.1:0-2683 GCF_052145395.1 Roseiarcus sp. | reverse complement strand
CAGGGCTGCGGTCCAGGCTGGTATCGCGGGCCAGGCGGAGCGTGCCACAGATGGGGCCATGGCCCGGGCCCGGCATGGGGCTACTCCGGCGCGGGATGGAGGTGGGCCGGCGCCGGCCCCGGATGGGGGTGGAGCTACAATGGCTGCCCTCCAGGCTATTGGCGCGGCCCCTGGGGCCATTGCCGCGACACGCCCTATCATGGGTCCCTCCCAAACGGCGGCTGGCAATAGGTCGCCCGCTCGACTCGAACTGGGCGGACGGGTCACCTGTGGCTGCCCGTCCACGCCTCCGCCAGCTTCGCGAGTGTGATGCAACGCACATCGAGTCGAACGCCCCGCCGATAGGTCAAACCGCGAATGCGGGGTTAGGGAGACGCCGGCGTGAGGGGCGTGTCTCCCTCGGGCATGCCGCCAGCGACGAAGCCGCGGCGGTGGTATTCGAGCATCGCAAGATCACGAAAGAAAGCCCGCTCGAGGAGGTCGCGCACGGTCAGGCCGGGAGTTTCGTGCAACATCGCAGCCACGGCCGTGCGGGCTTCCTCGATATGCCCGAGCTCGGCCGAGGCCGCAGCCAATGATTGCAAGCAAGGAATGTATTGCGGCATCCGGACGTTGCAGAAACGCAGCTCCGCGAGCGCTTCCTCCCACCTCCCGGTGCGGATCAGCGCCCGCGCCAGCGGCACCCGCCAATGAGGCGGGTGAAACGGGTTGAGCCTGTGCGCCAGGCGAACTTCGCGCTCCGCCTCAGCCGGGTCGCCGGCATGCGCCAGAACATCGCCGTAGTCATATCGGCTCTCCGCCGCGCAGGGGTTTGCCTGGACCGCGGCGCGCCCGGTTTCAAGCGCCTCGTCCCATTCATGATTCAGCATCAGAATGACGGCGAGCCGGCCGAGACACAGCGACGATCCGGGTTCGAGCTCGACCGCCCGACGGGCCAATCTCAGCGCGAGCTTCGCCGCCTCCCGCCCTTTCGGCTCGCCCCACAGCCAAGTGAAGCCGCGCTGCACTGTATAGGCCTGCCAAGCATAGGCTGTTGCGTATTCGGAATCGAGCTTGATGGCCCGGTCGAATAGTTCTCGGGCGGCGAGCGTGTCCGGTTCGGTGACGCGCAGCTGCAGTTCTCGGCCTTGCAGGCAAAGGTCGTAGGCGTCGAGACTGGCCGCCGGGCGACGCCGCGAGCGGCGCGTCGCCTCCCGCTCTATCTGAATGACGAGATGCGCCGGCAGGCGGTCGACCAGTTCTTCCTGCAACGCCATCAATTCGCCAAGAGATCCGTCGAAACGCTCGGCCCACAGACTGATGCCGGTGCGCGCGTCGTTGAGCCGGATCGTGATGCGGATGCGCCCCTCGGCACGGCGCACGCTGCCGGCAACGAGGTAGCTGGCCTCCTTCGGGATTGTTGCCGAACTCTGGGCAAGGGCCGGCGGGCTGACGACGTGCAACTCGTCGAAGCGCGTCAGGTCGGTGACGAGATCGGCGGTCAGACCGCTGGCGAAATATTGCTGTTCGGGATCGCCGCTGAGGTTCTCGAAAGGGAGCACCACCAGCATCGGCCGGGTCGCCGTCGGCAGCGGCAACGGCGCCGCCGCAGCGGCAACGGCCACGGCTGGCAGTGGCGCGGCGGGGGCTCCGCCGACGACCGACGCCGTGACATCGAGCAGATAGCCGCGCCGCTGCGCGGTGCGCAACAGCCGCTGGGTCTGGTCGCCGAGCGCGCGGCGGATGTCCTTGACGCATTGCCCGATACTGTCCTCGGTGACGAAGACATTTGGCCAAACCGCCTGCATCAGCTCGTCGCGGTCGACGAGCCGCCCGGCATTGATGACCATATAACGCAGCAAATCGAATGATTTGGGGCGCAAGGCCACTTGCGAGCCGTCCTCAGCGAACAGTCCGCCGCGGACGAGATCGAGCGTGAAATGATCGAAACGGTAGATTGCCCTCGGCTCGGAACACATCGGCCTTCATTCCCTTGGGCGCGCCGCTTTGTCAGCGAAGTCTCGGCGAGATTTCAACGGGCTTTCGGGAGTCGCTTGCCGCCCTTTATGACGACCTGCCTGGTTTGACAATGCGTCGATCGGCCGCGGACGCTCGTCGGCGCACCGGGCATTCGGCGGGTGCTTGGCGGTGTCGGCGGGCGACGCATTGATCGCGCCAGTCTTCCAGACTCTGGCGCGGATGACAACTCAGAACGCGAGAGGAGGCGCGGGCCCAGGCGAAAGAACTTCTGCGTCGCGACCCGGAATGCGCGGTTAGATGGACGCGCGGCAATAAGCGTTTTGCCACGCGTGGATGATCGAGGATGATCGAGCTCCTTTTCGAGGGTCTAACGCCAAGCCGGCGTCCCGCCCGGCAGACGTGCTTACGTTGAAGGCCCGCGGGCGGTAGGACTGCTTCAATGGCTGGGGTTTCAGGGGACGGCGCCGTTTACTAGCATTTCGACAAACCTGTGGACCTTTCTCCTTTCTCGGCAAGGCGGCGACCACTCTTCGAGTGTCGATCGCGTTGGCAGATTAAGATGCTGTGCCTAAAGGCGCTCTCCTCGAAGCCCGCGCCGGGTTTCCCTGCAAACGGGCGGCTCTTAGGCCGCCACCATGGATGCAACAGTGAGGGAAGTAATGACCGCGACCAAAGCACATAGCAATTGTGCTTCCGAAAAGCGCCCGTAGCGCGGCCGCGCGCT
>NZ_JBKQOT010000911.1:0-4914 GCF_052145395.1 Roseiarcus sp. | reverse complement strand
CACCGCGAATTCTCGGAACAACCTCCCAATGATGCCGCCCATCAGCAAGAGCGGAATCAACACCGCAATCAGCGAAATGCTGATCGACACGATGGTGAAGGCGATCTCGCGCGAGCCTCTCAGCGCGGCCGCGAACGGCTCGTCGCCCGCTTCGATGTAGCGGGTGATGTTCTCGAGCATCACGATCGCGTCGTCGACGACAAAGCCGACCGAAATCGTGAGCGCCATCAGCGACAGATTGTCGAGGCTATAACCCGCAACCCACATCAGCGCGCAGGCGCCGAGCAGCGCCAGCGGCACCGCGACGCTGGGGATGATCGTCGCCCACAAACTGCGCAGGAAGACGAAGATCACCATCACCACGAGCGCGACGGTGAGCAGGAGCGTGAACTGCACGTCCTGAACGGAGGCGCGAATCGTTTGCGTGCGGTCGCTCAACGTGAAGATGTCGAGCGCCGGCGGCATCGAGGCCTTGATGCGCGGCAGCTCGGCCATGATCTTGTTCACGGTATCGATGACGTTTGCGCCGGGCTGTTTATAGATGACGAGGAAAACGCTGCGCTTGCCATCGGCCCAGGCCGCCTGCTTCGTGTCCTGCGGGCCGGTCACCGCCTGGCCGATATCGCTCACCCGCAGCGGAGCGCCATTGCGGTAGGCGACGATGACGTCGTTCCAATCCTTGGACCGGACGAGCTGATCGTTGGTGTAGATCGTGAAAGAGCGCGCCCCGCTGTTGATCGCGCCTTTGGGCTCATCCACAGTCGTGACCGAGAGCGGCGTGCGCACATCCTCCAGCGACAGCCCATTGGCCACGAGCTTGGCAGGATCGAGCTGGATCCGGATGGCGGGCTTCTGCTGACCCGCGATGCTGACTTGGGCGACGCCCGGAACCTGGCTGATCTGCTGGGCAAGCTTGGTCTCGACATTGTCGTCGACCTCGGTCAGCGGCAGGATTTCAGAGGTCGCGGCGAGCAGGAGAATGGGAGAATCCGCCGGGTTCACCTTGCGATAAGTCGGCGGGCTTGGCAGATTCTTCGGCAATTGCCCGCTGGCGGCGTTGATCGCCGCCTGAACATCGGTCGAGGCCGCATCGATGTCGCGGTCGAGGTCGAATTGGATGGTGATGGCGGTCGAGCCGAGCGTGCTCGTCGATGTCATCTGCGAAACGCCGGAAATCTGAGCGAATTGCGTCTCGAGCGGCTGGGCGACGGCGGAGGCCATGGCGTCGGGACTGGCGCCGGGGAGCTGCGCGGAAACCTGAATCGTCGGGAAGTCGACCTGAGGCAGCGGCGCGACCGGCAACCTCGGATAAGCGATAATGCCGACGAAGAGGATGCCGACCATCAGCAGCGAGGTCGCGATCGGACGCCGAATGAACGGCTCGGAGATGCCGCCCGCCATGATCAGGGCGCCTTCACAGGGGCATTCGGCGCCGCCGCCGCGGAACTCGCCGCGCTCGACTGGACCAACGAGCCTTGAACCAATCGGTATTGGCCCGCCGTGACCACGTTCTCGCCGGGCGACAGACCCTTCAAGACGACCGATTGCCCATCGCCTTCCTGACCGACCGTGATGTCCCGCATCTTAACCTTATTGTCGCTGCCGACGACGAAGGCATAGAGGCCGTTCGGGCCGCGTTCGACGGCGCCGTCGGGCGCCACGGTGACTTGCCTCTGCGTGTCGACCAGCAGGCGGGTCGCTACCGACAGGCCGGGCCACAGGGCGTTGTCCGTATTCTCGAAGGTCGCCTTCATCCGAATGGCGCCGCTCGCCTGATCGATCGCGTCGTTGACGACGGCGAGATGGCCCTGCGAAATCGTCTTCAGCCCATCCGAACTCAGCGCCGTCACGGGCACGGCGCCCGCGGCGAGCGCTATATTGATCTGCGGCACGTCCTCCTCAGGCGCCGTGAACACGACGGAGATCGGTTGCAACTGCACAATCGTCACGATGCCCGTCGTGTCAGCCGCGTGCACGATGTTGCCGGCATCAACGAGGCGAAAGCCCGTCTTCCCCGTGAGTGGAGATCGGATTGTGGTATAGCTCACCTGCGTCTGGGCGTTGTCGATGGACGCCTGATCGCCTTTGATCTGCGCGACGAGTTCATCGACCGTCGCCTGCTGCGTGTCGAACTTCTGCCGCGAGACGGAATCCTCTTTGGCGAGCGCGGCGTAGCGCACAAGGTCGAGCTGCGCGTTCTTGAGACTCGCCTCGTCTTGCGCCTTCTTCGCAACCGCCTGATCGAGCGCCGCCTGATACGGGCGCGGATCGATCTCGACGAGAACATCGCCTTCCTTGACCATCTGGCCTTGCTTGAAGGCGATCTTGGTGACCTCGCCGTCTACTCGGCTGCGGATGAGAACGGTCTGGTAAGGCTCGACGACGCCGAGACCGTTCAAATAGACTGGGAAATCGGCTTTTTTCGCCTGCGCGATGGTGACTGGGATGGCCGCCTGCTTCTGTAAGCCATTGGTCTCGCCCGGACCTGCCGTCCCAGTTTCGTTGCCGAAAAAATGGCGCCAGCCGAAGTAGCCGCAGAGCGTGACCGCGGCCACGGCGGCAATGAGCGTCCAGCGGCGTAACGATAGGCGAGGCGTAGCCAAAGCGCGCTCCCAAAATTGGCGAGACGACAAAAATCAGCCGCTTACCGACCATTCGGCGGTCCCTCGCTTCCGCGAGGCTGCGCTAGGGATAGCGGACAGTGGGTCGCACAAGGAGGGTCGGAAAATACCTAGACACGGGCAGGATTGACCGATCGCTGTGTTTGTTCGGCGCTCCCCTCACGGTGCAACTGAAAGCGGACAGGCGATATGGGTAGTTTCCGAGTCTGACGGCGCCCGTCGCCGCGCCCTATTTGTTGATGCAGGTTGATGCAACGAACGCCGGGCGTCGCTTTGCTTCCGCGTTAAAGGAGAGAATCGGATACTCACATGACCCATGCCGCGCTGTCGCCTCTCATCGGGCCTGAGTTCGACGAATTCCTGGGCGCGCCAATCGGCGAGGATCGCAATGGAACGACACTCAGTGTCCTTTCCGCGCTTGCTCGGCTCGACGTCGATCCCTGGCAGGAGGCCACGAGCCTGGCGCGAATGCCAAGGGAAGCGGCTGCCGAGCGATTGACTGCGCTGATTGACGCGCTGCCGCGCGAGCCGGCGAGCGCCGTTCCGTCACAGACGAGCGCTGCGGATCTCATTGCGCTGTTGCCGAAGGGCCAAACTCCCAATGTCCGGAGTTCGGATAAGGCATTTGCGGCGACCGGCTTGCGGGAGCAGCAGATTGTCATGGCGTTTGGCGCATTCGCCATCACGATGCTCATCGTCTTCGCCATCTCGGCCCTGTTTTCGCCAGGGCCTGGAACAGGCGCCAATCCGTCGGCGCCTCGCGCCGCCGACGCCACGATGGCGGCCCCGCCAAAGCCTGGCCGTTAAGGTTCGGAGGTCATTCCGCCGCGTAGGCGTGAATACGTGCAAGGGATCGGGAACGCTCCGTTTCGGCGTGCGCCTGAAAGGAGGAGCGACATGCTCAAGAACTGGCGAGCGAAACAAGAAGACGTCGACGCGATCGCCGCGGCGCGACAGGAGGATCCCTTTGCAGTCCTCGGGCCCCACCTCACGGACGACGGATGGGTGATCCGCGCCTTCGTCACCGATGCGCTCAGCGTGCGCGCGGTCACGCGCGCGGGGGCGCCGATCGCCGAACTCGGACGCCGTGAGGGCGATTTCTTCGAGGCCCTGATCCCGGCCGCTGCGGAACGCCCGACCTACCGTCTCGAAGTCACGCGCGCCGACGGCGTCGATTCGTACGAGGACGCTTACGCTTTTGGCCCGGCGCTGGGGCCGCTCGACGATTATCTCTTGGTCGAGGGCTCGCACAAGCAGCTCTATCGGCGTCTGGGCGCGCAGCTCAGGCCCCACGAAGGCGTGGACGGCGTCGTTTTCGCGGTTTGGGCGCCCGACGCGTCGCGCGTTTCGGTGGTCGGCGATTTCAATCAGTGGGACGGACGCAAGTGCCAGATGCGCAAGCGCATCGACAGCGGTCTTTGGGAGATCTTCGTCCCCCATTTGGGCGCTGGCGCCGTTTACAAATACGAGATCGTTTCCGCCGACGGCGTTGTGCAGCCGCTCAAGGCCGACCCCTTCGGCTTCGAGGCGGAAATGCGACCTTCGACCGCCTCGATCGTCGCCCGTACGACGGATTACGCCTGGACCGACGCCGACTATCTCGAAAACCGCAAGCAGGGCGAAGCGAGGCGTCGGCCGATTTCGATCTTCGAGGTCCATCTCGGATCATGGCGGCGCGGCAACGACAATCGATTCCTGAGCTATGACGAACTCGCGGATCAACTGATTCCCTACGCCGTCGATCTCGGCTTCACGCACCTTGAGTTGCTGCCGGTCAGCGACTATCCGCTCGACGCGTCGTGGGGCTATGAGCCAATCGGGCTATTCGCGCCGACGCGACGCTTCGGCGAGCCCGAAGCCTTCGCGCGCCTTGTCGATCGCGCGCACGCGGCGGGGCTCGGCGTGATCCTCGACTGGGTGCCCGCACATTTCCCCACCGACGCGCAGGGTCTGGCGCATTTCGACGGCGGTCCGCTCTATGAGTACGCCGATCCGCGCAGAGGCTATGCTCCCGACTGGGGCACCGCGATCTACGATTTCGGCCGTAACGAGGTCGCCAATTTCCTTTACGCCAGCGCGCTTTATTGGATCGACCGTTATCATGTCGATGGCCTGCGGGTCGACGCCGTCGCCTCCATGCTCTATCTCGATTATTCGCGCAAGCCCGGCGAATGGCTGCCCAACGCCGAAGGGGGCAATGAAAATCGCGACGCCATCGCGTTCCTGAAGCGCTCCAACGAATTGATCTACGGCTTGTTCCCCGGCGCGATGACGATCGCGGAGGAGTCCACCG
>NZ_JBKQOT010000910.1:0-12059 GCF_052145395.1 Roseiarcus sp. | reverse complement strand
GCGCATGATCCCGTCCACGACCGCGGGCGAGGCGGTGGCCGGACGGTCGGGATCGATCGGCTGGAAGACCACATGGGCTGTCATCGCCATCGGCAGGTCGGCTAGCGCCCTGAACGGCGCGAAATCGCGTTCGAGCGCCTCGCGCGACGCATCGACCGCCGGCAATTGGTGATGGCTGTCGGCCCGCGCCCGGCCATGGCCGGGAATGTGCTTGATCACCGGCGCGACGCCGCCCGCGATGAGGCCCTCGGCGAAGGCCCGGCCGAGGGCGGCGACGCGCTCCGGGTCCTCGGACCAGGCGCGGGCGCCGATGACCGCATGGGTCCCCGGTTCGGCGACGTCGAGCACCGGCGCACAGTCGACGGTGACGCCGACTTCGTTGAGGTCATGGGCGATCAGGCGGCCGATCAGCCGGGCCGTGGCCGCGGCCAGATCGGGCTCGAGGGCGCCGATGGACCCGGCGGCCGGATAGGCGGGCCAGGCCGGGGGCGCCATCCGCTGAACGCGGCCGCCCTCCTGATCGACGAGCACGGGCGCGTCGGCGCGGCCGACGCAGTCGCGGAAGTCCCGTGTCAGCGCGCGAAGCTGGTCACGGTCGGCGACATTGCGCTTGAACAGGATGAGGCCCCACGGGTCGGCATCCCTCAGGAACCCCCGCTCGAAAGGACTCAGCGTGAGACCGGCGCAACCCGCAATGAAGGCGTTCGGCATCGAAGCTCCGTCAGGGCTGGAGGGCGTGCGGACCGGCGCCAAGGCCCTTAGCCAATGGAACGACTCGGTTGCTCACGCGCCCTTTGGACAGAACGCGCACTCCTCCCCCCTTGTGGTTGAGGAAACAGGAGGGGGCCCGCACCGTGCATTTCCGACCTGTTTCGGCGCGAACCCCTCTCGGGTCGCGAGAACTCCGATCAGTCAGACGCTGGCGCGACCCCCAACCCTGTCCCGCCCCCACAAGGGGGGTGGGGACGCCAATCGCACGGCATCAGGCGCCTCACTTCGCCACGAAGCAGTCGCCGCCGTCGCCCTTGATCCGGGCGCAGAGCGCTGCGGCGTCGGCCTTGGAAAGGCCGGTCGCGCGCACCCTGTAGATCGTTTCGCCGCTCTTGGAGGTCGCCTTGTGGACGCCGAGCGCTGATCCGCCGAGCGCGGACGCGTATTTCTGGTTGAGCTTCGACGCCACGCTATTGGCTTCGGACTCGGACCCGGGCGCGGCAAGCTGGACGGCCCAGCCGCCCGGCGACGTCGCGGCGGGCTCCGCGGCGGCCGGCGCTGCGGGCTCGGCGGCCGCCTCCTGGGTTTTGCCCCTTACCGGCTTCTCCGGTTTGGCGGGCGCCGGCCCGGCCGGCGCCTCCTCGGCCGCGGCGGGCGCCGTCGTGTCAGTCTTCGCGACCACGACGCGCGCCGAGGATTTCGGCGGGGACAGCTTCGTCGGCAGGTCGATCTTCGGCGTCGACGCCTGGGCGGCACCGGCCTCTGCGGTCGTCTTGGCGGGTTTGGCCGCAGGCTTCGGCGGCTCCGGCGCGGGCGAGGACTGCGGCGGCGGGCTCGCCTGCGCATCCGCAACCGAAGCCGGAATCGGCGTGCCATCGGGGCGCAGGGAGATTGTCCTGACCGGCTTCGGCTCCGGGAACGGCGAGGCGGCGGGCTGCGCCGGCTGCGGCGCGACGACGACCGGCGTGTCGACCGTCCCGCGCACCACCGGGGCGCCGGAGGCGTCAGTCGCCGCGGCCGGCGCCGGCGTCGGCGAGGCCGGAGGCTGCGCCGTCTGGGCGATCAGATCGACCGGCTGCTCCTCGTTGCTGACGACCTTGACCTTGTTGGGCTGCGTGTTGTCCTTGAGCAGGTTCGCGCCGGAATCGTTCGAAGTCGCAACGGTTTCGTCGCTCGGCGGCTGCACCTTGGTCGGCCCCTGCGCGGCGGCGATGAATGGCGGCGTCTTCGGCAGCCCCGGCAGAAGACCGCCGCCCCTGAGCGCGAAAACGGCGCCGATCATCGCGACGCCGGCCACGACGAGCGCCGAAACCGTCAAGAGCCAGCGTCGCGGCCGTCGCGGCGCCGGCGCAAGGGCCGCGCGGACCGGGTCAGGCTCGACCTCCGGCGCGGGCTCCTCCTCGAACGCATCGGCGGCCTCTGCGAAGCCCGGCTCGTGATCCTCCGCGTCGTCCAACGCGCCCCTCAGGGCGCCGTCCTCGAGTTCCTCGAACTCCGCAGGGGGAGTGGTCGCCGGAGGCGTGGGAGGCGCCGGCGGATGGAGCGGCGCCGGCGGATGGGGCGGCGGCGCAGTGACCGCGGGCGCAGGCGCCGCGACCGTCGGCCGGGCGACTGCCGCGCCGGCAGTTTTCGGCCGCGAGGCGTCAACCAGCCGGGCAAGCTCGGCCAGCGGATCCTCAACGCCGGCGGACGGCGTCCCTGCGGCGCGCAGCCGCCTCTCAAACTCCTCAAGGTCGATGTCGAAAACCGCTCGTGACCCGGAAACGCTCATATCGCCCTCGTCAATCGGGGACGCGACCCTCGCGCCTCATGCGCGACAACAGTTGTACGCATCCACTAACGCATTTCTTGGGGGGCGCTAACCCCCAAGATTGACAGCGCAGAGGCCAAAACAAGGCCGACTGCAGCCACTAAGCCCATTCGGGCATATGACAAGCTTTGATCGGTTTCCTTAACGAAACGCAAATCCCTCAGGTCCTTGCCGCGATTCCAGTGGGCATGGAAGCGGGTCGCCAGTTCGTGGGCATAAAAGGCGATGCGGTGCGGCTCATGCGCCTCGGCCGCCTGCAGCACCATGCGCGGGTACTGCGCCATGACGCGCATCAGGTCCCGTTCGCCCTCGTCTGTCAGCAGCGCGGCGTCGGCGCCGGCGAGCGCGGCAGGGGAAAGGTCGAGGTCGGGGAAGGCCGCATGGCCCTGGCGCAGCACGCTGCATGCCCGGGCGTGGGCGTACTGGACGTAGAAGACCGGATTGTCCTGGCTCTGCTCAATCACCTTGGCGAGGTCGAAATCGATCGGCGCGTCGTTCTTGCGCATCAGCATGATGAAGCGCACAGCGTCCGGCCCGACTTCGTCCACGACCTCACGAAGCGTCACGAAATCGCCGGACCGCTTGGACATTTTGACCTGCTCGCCGGCCCGCATCAAGCGCACGAGCTGGCACAGGCGCACCTCGAGTCTTGCCGTGTTGTCCGAGAGCGCCGCGACCGCCGCCTGCATGCGCCGGACGTAGCCGCCGTGGTCGGCGCCCCAGACGTCGACCAGCGTCAGATAGCCGCGGTCGATCTTGGTCTTGTGATAGGCGATGTCGCTGGCGAAATAGGTGTAGCTGCCGTCCGACTTGATCAGCGGGCGGTCGACGTCGTCCCCGAAACCCGTCGAGCGGAACAGGGTCTGCTCCCGGTCCTCCCAGTCGTCGGCCGGCGCGCCCTTCGGCGGCGGGAGGCGGCCTTCGTAGATCAGGCCCTTGGCGCGCAGCGTCTCGATCGCCTCCTTGACCCGATCCGGGCCGCCGTCGAGGCCGGTGAGCTCGCGCTCCGAGGCGAATACCTCGTGGGTGATGTTGAGCGCGGCGAGATCGTCGCGAATCAGCGCCATCATGGCGTCGATGGCGCGCTGGCGGACAAGCGGCAGCCATTCGGCTTCCGGCATGTCGCTGAGCCCCCGCCCGAACTCGGCCTTCAGCCCTTCCCCGACCGGCTTCAAATAGTCGCCGGGATAGAGGCCCTCGGGGATCGCGCCGATGTTCTCGCCGAGCGCCTCGCGGTAGCGCAGATACACCGAGCGCGCGAGCACGTTCACCTGGGCGCCGGCGTCGTTGATGTAATATTCCCGCGTCGCCTCCCGTCCGGCGAAGTCTAGAAGGCTCGACAGCGCGTCGCCGAACACGGCGCCGCGCGCGTGGCCGACATGCATCGGACCGGTCGGATTGGCGCTGACATATTCGACGTTGACCCGGCCGGCCACGCCCCTCTCGCCCGCGCCGAACGCCGCGCCCTCGTTGAGAACGGCCCGCAGGACCTTCTCGTAAACCTCCGGTTTCAAGACGATATTGATGAATCCGGGTCCGGCGACCTCCGCCTTGGCGACGTCTGGCTCGGCGGCAAGGTCGGCGGCGAGTCGCTCGGCGAGCGCGCGCGGATTGAGGCCCGAGGCCTTCGCCTCTTTCGCGTAAACCATCGCTGCATTGGTCGAGAGGTCGCCGTGGGCGGCGTCCCGCGGCGGCTCGACGACGAAGCGGCCCAGGTCGAGGCCTTGCGGAAGCTCGTCCGCGCCGATGCGCTTCGCAATCAGCGCTACGACTCGCGCCTGGAAATCGGCAAAAACATTCATTCCTGCTACCGTTATGTCGATCGGACCTAGTGGCCGCGCGAGCCGACCTGTTGTAGCCGCGCTTGGCTTGAGCGCGGCGGACGCGGCGTCAGCGACCGCGTCTACAGGGGCCGAAGCGCCCGACGCTCCGCTCTGAAAGCCAGCAGCGCGCGTCTAGCGCAAGTCGGTCGGGCCGTCAAAAAGCCGGGCGTGCTCGTGGACGGCGAAGCGATCGGTCATTCCGGCGATGTAGTCGGCGACCGCCCGCGCCCGGTCGCCCGCGCCGGCCATGGCCGCCCAGTCGGGCGGCATCGCGGTCGGATCGGTCATATAGGCGCAGAACAGCCGGCGCACGATGGCGTCGGCCTTTTCCCGCACCGCCTGCACCTGGGGATGGCGATACATGTGGGCGAAGAGGAACGCCTTGAGCTCCCGGTCGGCGGCCTCGAACGGCGCGGAATGTCCGACGAGCGCCCTGCCCGCCGTCCAGACGGCCTCCGGGCTCGCGACGCCGGCCTCGGCGATCCGCCGCCGGCTTTCGCCCATCGCATCCTCGATGAACCGGGTGATCACGCGGCGGGTCAACTCGTGAATGAGGCGCGGCGCCTCCAGCCCGGGATGGCGGTCCTCGATCTCGGCGACGACGCCGGCGACAAACGGAACCGCGCGAATGTCGGCCAGGGTGAAGAGGCCGGCCCGGAGGCCGTCGTCGATGTCATGGGCGTCGTAGGCGATGTCGTCGGCGAGCGCCGCAGCCTGCGCCTCCAGACTGGCGTGGAGGGCGAGGTCGAGCGGCTGGCGCCGGTCGCAGTCCAGAATCGCCTCCGGGACGCCGCGCGCGCGATAGCGCGCCGTGGGCCGCCCCGCGGCGTCGATGAGCGGGCCGTTGTGCTTGGCGAGCCCGGCGAGCGTCGTCTGCGTCAGGTTGAGGCCGTCGAACTCGGCGTAGCGGCGCTCGATCGCGGTGACAATGCGGAGCGCGTGGCTGTTGTGGTCGAAGCCGCCATGGCCGGCCATGCAGGCGTCGAGCGCCTTCTCGCCGGTGTGGCCGAACGGCGTGTGGCCAAGGTCGTGGCCGAGCGCGACCGTCTCGGCGAGGTCGTCGTCGAGGTGAAGCGCGCGGGCGAGCGCCCGGGCGATCTGCGCCACCTCGATCGTGTGGGTGAGCCGGGTGCGGAAATGGTCGCCCTCGTGATGGACGAACACCTGGGTCTTGTGGGCGAGGCGGCGGAAGGCGGTCGAATGGACGATGCGGTCGCGGTCGCGCTGGAATTCGGTGCGGGTCGGCGACGACGGCTCGGCGACGAGGCGTCGCGCGCCCGCCGGATCGGCGGCATACGGCGCGCGAGGGCTTCCCCCGACGGAATTGGCCATCGAACTCCCCGGCGTTGCGCTTTCCGCTGCGCTGCATATCTTAACTGGAAGAAGTCTTGAAGGCGCCCCATGTCGCGGGGCCGCGCCGGAGGGTCATGCATGAGCGAAGCCGCTGTTTCCGACGCCGTCACCATCAGCGCCAGCGCCGCCAAGAGGCTGAACGCGATCCTCAAGGGCGAAGAGGGCGCGGCGCTGCGCATCTCGGTCAAGGGCGGCGGCTGCTCGGGCTTCCAGTATACTTACGATGTCGACCGGACCCGCGCCGACGACGATTTCGTCGCGGTCCGCGACGGGGCCAAGGTGGTGATCGACCCTGTCTCGCTCGAAATGATGAAGGGCTCGGAGGTCGATTTCGTCGACGACCTGATGGGCCATTCGTTCCGGATCAAGAACCCGAACGCCGTCGCCTCGTGCGGCTGCGGGGTGAGCTTTTCTGTCTAGCCGCTTCCCGCGGAACCGAGCCGTTACGCCCGCAGTCGGCAACGTACGCAATTCCGGCGAAGCCGTCGCAAAGGCTGGCGGCCGTCCGTTCGACGCTATGGACATCGTGCTGTCGTAAGACCATCATCCCAGCCCGTTTGAGGATGCTGGGATGGACGTCGGGAGCTGGCTCAGAGCGCTGGGCCTCGGGCAATACGAGGCCGCCTTCCGCGACAACGATATCGACAATGCGGTGCTGCCGAAGCTGACGCTCGACGATCTCAAGGATCTCGGCGTCGCCGCCGTCGGCCATCGGCGCAAGCTGATGTCCGCGATCGAGGCGCTGAACGCCCCGTCCGCCGCACCGGCCAGCGCCGACGCCGCGGAGCGGCGCCAGCTCACCGTGATGTTCTGCGACCTCGTTGGCTCGACCGCACTGTCGGCGCGGCTCGATCCCGAGGACATGCGCCAGGTCATCCACGCCTATCAGGACGCCTGCTCGGGCGTGGCTGGCTCGCTATGAGGGGTTCGTGGCAAAATTCTTCGGCGACGGGATTCTGGCGACCTTCGGCTTTCCCCGCGCGCACGAGGACGACGCTGCGCGCGCGGTCCATGCGGCCCTGGACATCGCCGAAGCGGTGGGACGACTGCAGACCCGCGCCCTCGAAAAGCTCGCCGTACGAATCGGGATCGCGACCGGCCTCGTCGTCGCCGGCGACATCGTCGGCCAAGGCGCCGCGCAGGAGCAGGTGATCGTCGGCGACACGCCCAATCTCGCCGCGCGGCTGCAGGGCCTCGCCGACCCGGGCGGCGTTGTCCTGTCTTCGGCGACCCGGCGGCTGATCGGCGACCGGTTCCGCCTGAAGGATCTGGGCCGACACGCGATCAAGGGCCTCGCCGAGCCGGTCGAGGCCTATGCCGCCCTCTGCGTGTCTGAGAGCGAGAGCCGATTCGACGCCGCGCAATCGGCGCGCCTCACGGGCTTCGTCGGGCGGGAGGCCGAGAGCGCCGAACTGATCGCGCGCCAGCGCCGCGCCTGGGCCGGCGAAGGCCAGACCGTGCTGATCTCGGGCGAAGCGGGCATCGGCAAGTCGCGCCTGTCCGCCTGGCTCGCCGAGCAAGTCGCGGACACGGCTCACGCGCGGCTTCGCTACCAGTGCTCGCCCTATCATCGCGACAGCGCGCTTCATCCCTTCGCGCTGCAATTCGAGCGGGCGGCGGGGATCGCCGCGCAGGAGCCGCCTGAAGTCAAGCTCGACAAGCTGGAAAGGGCGCTCGGCCTCGCGTCCGAGCGTCGGAACGAGAACGTCCCGCTGATCGCATCGATGCTCTCGATTCCGCTCGGCAAACGCTATCCCGTGCTGACCCTGTCGCCCGCGCAGCAGCGCCGCCTCACCTTTTCGGCGCTCCTCGACCAGATGACCGGTCTGGCTAAGCGGAAGCCGCTGTTGATCCTGTTCGAGGACGCGCATTGGGCCGACGCCACATCGCTCGAAGTGCTCGACCTGATGATCGAACGGGTTCGACGGCTGCCGATTTTGTTGCTGATCACTTTCCGTCCCGAGTTCGATGCGCCCTGGTCGGGCACGCCCGACATTGCGACGGTCAAGCTCGGCCGGCTCGATCGCGTTCAGGCGGAGACGCTGGTCGAGCGCGTCACCGGCGGACGAAAGCTCCCCGCGGAAGTGCTTGCCCAGATCGTCGCCAAGACGGACGGAGTGCCGCTGTTTGTCGAGGAGCTGACCAAGAACGTGCTGGAATCCGGCCTCCTCGTCGAGGGGCCGGACGGCTATCGCCTGGACGGGCCGCTGCCGCCGCTGGCGATTCCCTCGACGCTACAAGATTCGTTGATGGCCCGCCTCGACCGCCTCGCCGCTGTGAAGGAGATCGCGCAGATCGGCGCCGCGATTGGACGCGAATTCGCCTACGCCCTGCTGGGCGCCGTCGTCGGCCGCGACGAGCCGGCGCTGCGCGCCGCGCTCACCCAACTGGAGGACTCGGAGCTGGTGTTCCGCCAGGGCGCGCCGCCTGACGCGCGCTATGCGTTCAAACACGCCCTGGTGCAGGACACCGCCTACGGAAGCCTACTCAAGAGCCGGCGGCAGATCCTGCACCAAAAGATCGCCGAAACGTTGCGCGAGCAATTTTTCGACATCGTCGAGGCTGAGCCCGAAATTCTCGCCCATCACTTCACCCAGGCGGGCCTGACCGCGCCCGCGATCGAATATTGGGGCAAGGCGGGCGACCTCGCGCTTCGGCGTTCGGCCTACAAGGAGGCGATCGCGCATCTCGGCAAGGCGATCGAGATGGTGGAGGCGCTTGAGGGCTCGGGGGAAGCGGACCGAACAGGCGCCAAGCTGAAGCTGCAGGTCGCCTACGGCAACGCTATGATCGCCGCGCACGGGCATGGGGCGCCTGAAACCATCGCCGCTTTCAAGCGCGCGCACGAGCTCGGCGCAGACGCCGCCGACGTCGACGCACGCTTGTCGTCCAACTACGGGCTCTGGGCGGGAAGCTACGTGCATGGCGACCTGCCGGGCATGCTCGGGCCGGCTGAGGCTTTCCTTCAGGACGTCGAGTCATCGCCCGGCTCGCCCGAGGCGGGTGTGGCGCATCGCGCCTATGGCGTGACGCAATGGTTCACCGGGAACTACGTCGAGGCACGCGCGCATTTCGAAAAGGCGGTGACGCTTTTCGATCCGGAGCGGGATCGGGATCTCGCCTTCCGCTTCGGCCAGGACGTCGGCGTTTCCGCAACCATCTATCTGGCGATGGCGCTCTGGCCGCTCGGCGAGGTCGATCGCGCCCGGCAGATCGCCGGGGCGACGGCGGCCAGAATCGTGAAACTGAACCATCTCGCGACCTCGACCTATGGCCTGATGCATTGCGCGATGTTCGAGATCGTCGCCCGGAATGTCGATCGCGCGGCCCCTCTCGCCAAGGCGGTGTCCAGCGTCGCGCGTGAGCATGGGATCGCCCTGTGGATCGCTTTCGGCGCCTTCCTCGAAGCCTGGGTGGACTTGGGCTCCAACGCCCCCGAAATCGGTCTTTCAAATATGCGGCGGGCTGCCGACTTGCTTCGACAGGGCGACGTCGGGGCCTTTCAGCCGCTCGTCCGGGCGGCTCTAGCGGAAGCGGAGGCGCGGAACGGCGAGGCGGCAGCCGCGCTGGCTACGCTCGACCGTTCGCTGAAGGACTTCGAAGGGAGCGGACAGCGCTGGTTCGACGCGGAGCTCCACCGCATGCGCGGCGAAATCCTTTTCGGGCAGGATTCCACCGATCCGGCCGTCGAGGAGGCGTTCCTTGCCGCCATCGCCGTCGCGCGCCATCAGAGGACTCGCAGCTTCGAACTCCGCGCCGCGCTCGCTCTGGCAATATTCCATCGCGCGAGGGGATGCGGCGCGGACGCCCGCGCCGTGCTCGGCCCGGCGCTCGATGGCTTTTCGACAACGCCGGAGTTTCCGGAAATCGCGGACGCCTTAAAGGTGCTGGCGACCCTCGGCGTCGGCGCAAGTCTTTGACGCGGAATGGACGCGGCGGCCGCGTCCATCGATCCGCAACGTCGGCTCGCAAGCCTCAGCGCGGTTCAGCCGGCGGCGTCTCGGCTTGCGTATCCGGCCCGGAGGGGCGCTGGCGCCGCTCGGCCATGAACTGATCGAACTCGGCGCGGTCCTTGGCGAAGCGCAGGCGCGCCAGGAAATCCTTGAACTCGCGCTGCTCGTCTTCGAGGCGCTTCAGCGTCTCCTCGCGATAATCGTCAAAGGCGCGGTTGCCGCTCGAAGTCGGGCCGAACCAGTCGCGGCTGCTCCTGACACGCTCCATTCTGGCGCGGATGCGTTCCATTTTTTCCTGCATGCGGGCCATCTTGCGCTCCCAGTGGTCCCTGGCGTGCTCCCGGTCGAACATCGGTCCATCCCATGCATAGGCCGGGTGACGCCAGCAGCCGAACCGGCCTCGCGCGATCAGGAAGGCGAGAATGAGGAGTCCCAGCGGCCACCACCACAGAAACCCCAAAACTGTCAGAACGATTGGCATGGCGCGTCCTCGCGTGTAAATGTAATGAACATTTACTTCATCGGCCGCCGTTGTCAAGCCCCAGCTCTCCGATCCTGGTCGCGACGAGCGCCGGGCGCGAGGCCGAACTTCATTTTCCAGGACTCGACCAGGGCCCGCGCGGCATTCGGGGCCCTCAGGGCCACGCCTCGGTCACTCCGAGCCCTCGCAAATAGACCAGCATGTCCGCTTCCAGGAGCTCCGCCGGCGACATCGGCATCGCGCGCTGCGCGCCATCGCCGCGCCCAAAAAGCGAGGCGACGCCGTGCGCCATCGCCCAGATGTGCAGCGCGACCATCAAGGCCGGCGGGCGGCCGGAGGCGGGCATTGCGGCGCAGACCTTTTCGGCGGCGCCGCGCAAGACCGCGAAAGCCCTATCACTGGCTTCCCGCAGCGAGGGATTGGCGCCGACGGGAACGCCGCCTTCGAACATCGCCGAGTAGAGCGCCGGCTGGGCCCGAGCGAATTCGAGATAGGCCTTGCCGAGACGGTCCAACGCGCTGAATGCATCGGGTTTTCCGCCGTTCCAGGCGCGCGCCAGCACGGCCTCGAACTGCTCGAAGCCGCGGAGCGCCACACTCGCCATAAGTTCGTCGCGGTCGCGGAAGTGGCGATAGGGCGCCCCCGGGCTGACGCCGGCAAAGCGCGCGGCCTCCGCGAAAGTGAATCCCGCGATTCCCTTCCTTGCGATCAGTTCCAGCGCCGCGCCGATCAGCGCCTCGCGCAAATTTCCGTGATGATAGCCGCGCGGCGCATCGCGCTCGCCGGGTCCGTCCTTGCTCCAGCTCATGTAAAGAGGGCTTACATCACAACGGCCGGGGTGTCGACGCCGTCGGACCTGCGCCCGATGAGCGACGCGGTCGGTGTCGCGATCTGACGCCGGATCGCCAGCCAAGTGGCTTGCCAGAGTTTCCGGAAATCGCGGACGCGTTGGAGCTGTTGGCGACCGATGGGGCCGTTTCAGTCTTTCGTAAGAGAGCCGTCAAACGACCGGTCCCTGCAGGTTCAATGATCTATTCGGCCGCCGCCGGCGCGATTGACGACAGCGTCAAGATGGGAAATGCTGCGGCCATTCGTCGCAACCCCGGGGCGCGAACCGGGGCTCGCCGCGCCAAGCGAGGGGAAGGGCCATGTTCAATCTCGGCGTTCCGGTCAGCTCCGAAGGCGGCCACGTCAGTTTCCAGAATAACGTTCCCGATCCCCTCGCCTCCGGCAAGGAGCTGCCAACCTTCAAGTTCGAGCTTGAGAAGTCGGAGGGCCGTGTGGTCGACGCGCTTGCGACCAATTTTGGCCAAAACCCATCGATCTTCGAAAAGTTCCCGCGCCGCGACGTGTTCATCACCCGATAGGCGGAAGGTCGCCCATGCGTCCCTTCAACGCCGAGCGCGCCCCGGTCTTCGCCAGGACCGGGATGGCCTGTTCCAGCACGCCGCTCGCCGCGATGGCGGGTCGGGACATTCTCAAGGCGGGCGGCAATGCGGTCGACGCGGCGCTCGCCATGGCGGCGATGGTCAACGTCGCCGAGCCGATGATGAACGGGCTCGGCGGCGACTGCATGATCCTCGCCTACTGGGACGGCGCGGTCTACGGCCCCAACGGCAGCGGGCGCTCGGGCTCGCGGCTCAGCGTGGACGCCCTGAAAGCCAGCGGCTTCCTCGCGATGCCGCAGGCGGGGGCGGCGACGGTCACGGTCCCTGGCGCGCTCGACGGCTATCTCACGCTGCACGCGCGGTTCGGCTCGATGGACCTCGTCGACATCGTCGAACCCGCCGCGGCTTATGCTGAGGAGGGGTTTGCGGTCGGCGCCAAGATCGCGCAGGCCTGGGGCTGGGGCGCCTCGAAGCTCGAGCGCTTCTCCGCCGACCCGACCCCGTTCCTCCCCGACGGCAGAGCGCCGGGCACGGGACAGA
>NZ_JBKQOT010000909.1:0-4126 GCF_052145395.1 Roseiarcus sp. | reverse complement strand
GTCACCGACGCCGAGATGGACGCTCTCGACATCACAGGCGACGCGTTCCATCCTGAATGGAACTACACCATCCGCCCACGATCAGACCTCGCCAATCGAAGCAGTTAATGTGGCGGGTGTCCTTAGGTGTGCCCACGGTCGGCGATCGAATCGCGCAGATGGTGGTCAAACAGCTGATTGAGCCGGATCTGGATTCCTTTTTCCTGCCAGATTCCTACGGCTCGCCTGCGACACACTGCAGGTGACAGGCAAGCCGGGAGCGATCATCCAGCACGCCGAACAGGATCGGGGTCTGCCACTCGCCGCGTGCGGTGAGCACCTTCCTCGAGCCAACGATCGCAGGATACCTCAGTCATCGAACGGGTGATGAGGGATCTCACGGTCATCGATCCGAAGCATTCGCTTTTTGGTCAAAGGCTTACGGTCTTGCCGGAGCGGTCGGGGCGGGGTCCGGCCTTTGTCGTCGTCGCGCTCCCGGACGGGCGGCGCCGTTCGATCCGGATAGCTTCGACGGATCTGGCGCGGGAAGCGCCGGATGCTGAGCGATCGCCGGCCGACCTGCCGCGGATCAGCGTTCGCACCCTCACCGCATTGGCGCGCCATTTGAGGGCCACGCTGTCCCTACTCGCCGAGGAGGTGATTCGCGATGACTCTTCAAGCCCTTCCGCGTCGCGTCGCGTCTCTGTCGCCGTCGAGTCCGTTTCCTGCGTCCAACCGCCCTTCCAGCATCTGCCCCCGACTGTGGCCGAACCTGTCGGAGGAGGCGCGAACTCAACTCGCGCAGGCGATGGCGCAACTCATGCGTCGTCATCGGCAAATGGAAGACGGCTCACGGGGGGAGGGCGTCCATGCTGATGACCGCGCCCTTCGATGACGAGCGCGTCACGACGGCCCAGCGGGCGAAGCTGGCCTATATCTATGTGCGGCAGTCGTCAGTAAGTCAGGTGCGGCAGCACCAGGAAAGTACGGAACTGCAATACCGTCTGGTCGACCGAGCGGTCGCGCTGGGATGGCCGGCGGAGCGCATCCACGTCATTGACGAGGATCTGGGAAAGTCGGGCGCGGGCGGGGCCGAACGGCATGGGTTCCAGAAGCTGATCGCCGAGATCGGCCTGGGCAACGCCGGTCTCGTCGTCAGCCTCGACGCCTCCCGTTTGGCGCGCAACAACCGCGACTGGCATCAACTTCTCGAACTCTGCTCCGTCTTCGGCGTTCTGATCGCCGACGGCGAACGTCTTTACGATCCCCGCGTCTATCACGATCGATTGCTGCTCGGGCTTTCCGGAATCATGAGCGAGGCGGAGCTGCATCAGATCCGCGTGCGGCTGCATCAGGGCGAACGCCAGAAGGCGGCGCGCGGCGAACTCCGTTTGCCCGTTCCGGCTGGGCTCGCCCTTGATCGGACGGGCGCGATCATTCTCAACCCCGATGAGGAGGTGAGGGCGCGCGTCGAGTTGGTCTTCGCAAAGTTCCGGGAATTGCACACCGCACGAGCCGTGATGCGTTTCCTGCGCGCCCACGGGCTGCCGCTGCCCGTTCGTCCTCTCCTCGGGCCGGGCCCGCACGACGTCGTCTGGCGGGAAGCTGACTGCGCGCGGGTTCGCAGCATTCTTCAGAATCCCGCCTATGCTGGGGCGTATGTCTATGGCCGCAGGCGAGCGGAGCCGAGCCGTCGCCGGCCAGGCGCGGGTCCGGCGACCGTCAAGGTGGCGATCGAGGACTGGCCGGTTTGCCTCCGGGCCGCCCATCCGGGTTACATCAGCTGGGAGGAGTACATGGCCAACCAGCGGCGACTGGCCGACAACGCCAATCGATACGAGGCGGGACATCCCGGCGCGCCCCGCAAGGGCGTGGCGTTGCTCCAGGGCGTGGCCATATGCGGGCGCTGCAGCCGGCGAATGAGCCTGCGCTACACCGGCCCGGACGGGGACTACCCCGTTTACTGCTGCCGCGTCGATCGCGACCAGCGGAGCGCGGCTTCGTGCCAGGAGGTGCGGGCGCTGCCAATCGACGCCTTGGTGGAAGGCGCTCTTCTCGATGCGCTCGCCCCCGACCAGATCGCGATCGCGCTGGCCGCTGTTGGACAATTGGAGGAGGAGACCCGCCAACTGGAGCGGCAATGGGCGTTGCGTCGCGAACGCGCGCGTTACGAAGCGGAGCGGGCGCGTCGCCAATACGACGCCGTCGAGCCTGAGAACCGTCTCGTGGCGCGCTCCCTCGAGCGCGCCTGGGAGGAGAAGCTGCGCGCCGTCGAGGCGATCGATCAGGAGCACGCGCGCTGGCGCGCAGAGGAGCCGCTTGCGCTCGAGGACGAAGACCGCGCCGCGCTGCAGGCGCTCGGCGAGAACCTGCCGCAGATCTGGCGCGCCCCGACGACGACTGCGATGGACCGGAAGCGCATCTTGCGGTTCGTCATTCGCGAGGTGATCATAGACCAGTCGCGGTTGCCCGGGCGGGTCTGGCTCAAGATCGTATGGCAAACCGGCGCAACCAGCGAACACGCCCTTTTGCGTCGGGTTCGCGCCTATCGCGACACGGCCGATCTCGATGGCCTGCGGCGACGGATCGCCGACCTCAATGCCAACGGAACCATGGACAAGGAAGTCGCGAAAGTCCTCAATCAGGAGGGTTTCCTCACCACCCGCGGCGGCCCTTTCACTGGAGGCAATGTCTCGGTTCTTCGCAACCGGTGGGGCATCCCGACCGTGAAGATCAACGGAATCGATGCCAACCCGCCACGCTGGGCCGATGGCCGATGGTCCGTCCAGGGCGCCGCAATCGCGCTCGGGGTCAGGCCACATACGATCTTCCATTATCTCGCTCGCGGACTCCTTGTCGGCCATCAACTCGCCAAGGGGCAACCGTGGCAAATCGATCTTTCCCCCGAACAAATCGACCGCCTTCGCGCGCACGTCCAACGCATGAGGCGTTCCAGAAAGGAGGCATCATGAAAGACTCGGCGAAGCGTAGAGCGCGAACCCAAGCAGGAAGTTGCCCAACGTCCCAAGGCCAAAGTTACGCCGGCCGAGCAGCCGGAGATTGACGAGCGGCCGCGGTGTCAGAAATTCGAGCACGACAAAAGCGCTGAGCGCCGCCGCCGCCACGAGGCTCAATTTGACAATGAACGGCGAGCCGAACCAATCATCGACGTTGCCGTCGTCGAGCACGGTCTGCAAGGCGGCGAGGCCAATGGCCACCAGCGCGATACCCGGCCAATCGCCCTCGCGCAACAAGCCGAACTGCATCGCCGACTTCGGCAGGCCGTACCAGAGTGCGGCGAGCATGACCGCTCCGGGGACCAGGTTGACGTAGAAAATCCAGGGCCACCCGTAATTGTCGGTGAAATAGCCGCCAATGGTCGGGCCGATCGCCGGCGCGAAGGTCGCTGTCACCGCGAAGCCAGCGAGCCCGAGGGCGTGCTTCGAGCGCGGCAGCATGGTCATGACGATGGTGAAGGCGAGCGGGATCATGACGCCGCCGGCGAAACCCTGCAGCGCCCGCAGCACGATCATCTCGCTGAGGCTGCTCGCCTGGCCGCACAGCGCCGAGAACAACAGGAACAGCGCCACATTGACGATCAGGTAGCGCCGTAGCGAGAACACCCGACTGAGGAAGTCAGTGAGCGGGATGACGATGATCTCGCCGATCAGATAGGCGGTCGATATCCACGTGCCGTATACGCCGCCGGTGCCGATGCCGCCTTCGATATAGGGAGGCGAGGCGTTCGTGATCTGGATGTTGAGCACCGCCATGAAGGCGCCGATCAGCGCGCCGCCGACCGTGATCCAGGTCTTAAGCGTGACTGCCGGCTCGCCAGCACGGTCAACGGTTCCGGTCATGGCGCCCTCGCTACGGTTTGAACCTGGGCGCTCGCCCTCGTATCGATTGTCGGCTCGACTGACATGCCTGGGCGCAACAGGTTGGCCAGCGGGTCACCGGCGTCCAGGACGATCTTGACCGGGATGCGCTGGACGATCTTGGTGAAATTGCCGGTCGCGTTGTCGGGCGGCAGCAGCGCAAATTCCTGGCCGCTTGCCGGCGCGAGGCTGTCGACGTGGCCGTGCACGCTGGCGCCCGGGAAGGTGTCAACGTCGATTGTGACCGGCTGGCCGGGACGCACGTCGGT
>NZ_JBKQOT010000908.1:0-4441 GCF_052145395.1 Roseiarcus sp. | reverse complement strand
GATCAGCAAGGAAGATCGCGAGCGCGCGATAGAAGCGGCAGCCGAAAGCGGCGTCGGCTTCGAGCTTGCGGGCGAGCGTCTCCTTGTCGAGGAAGAGCGCGAGTCCCTCGCCCGCGGCCGTCACGGTTGCACACGGAGGCGCCGAATCCACAAACGACATTTCGCCCAAGATCTCTCCGACCCCGAGCCGCGCGATCTCGCCCATCGCACGGTCCGTGACCAGGCACTCGCCCTGCAACAGCAGAATGACCGTCTCAATCGGCCGGCCTTCGTGGATCAGGATTTCCCCGTCCTTGATTCCTCGCCGCGCGCCCGTCTGCGCCATCCACGCGATGTCGGCGTCGGTGAGCAGTCCGAAGACGTAAAGAACCTTGCGCATAGGTAAGCCCTCCAGTTTCGCCCCGCTGTAGCAGTCTGAAGTCCGCATCCTGCCGCTTTCCGCCCGTTCTAGGACTGTTCTTGACGGCGGCAAAGGCTCGGAAACCCAAAGGCAGATGGAAAACCTGCGGTCCTCGTAGCCGTTCCCACGGCTCGCTGCTCCGATCTGCGGCGAGCGTTTCACTTCGACGAGTCCCGCCCGCTCAAGATGCTCCACAAGCCGCTCGGCGACAATCCAGCCCTGATCTCGTCGGCGCCGTGGACGCGCTTCCGGCAACGTCTGGCGAAGGCGGATTCCGCGAATACTTGGGCGTCAGTCTCGGGGACGGGGAATGGCAAGCGCGATGGCATCCTCCTCGCAGGGTGAATTTCCGAGTTCCCTTCCGTTGCGTGACGGGTTGCCGCGCCGGCCGGTGCGGATTACCCCTCGATTGTTTCCAGTGATTCGGAGGGGTTCCACCATGCCGCACGCGCCCGCCCGCTCGACTTTCGCAGACATAGGCGGCGGTTTGGACCCCGGCTCGGTCGCGGAGGCGGCGATCGAGTTTGCCTGTCATCTCGCGGCCAAGTCCGGCCTCGACGAACGCGACTGCATCGCCCTGGTTGCGGCGGAAGCCACGGCCACGTTGACCGCCTGTGGAGGAGCTTCGCTGCTGCGCACGCTGGCGTTCCTGCGCCGTGTCGCCCCAGCCCGGGCTGCTGTCTTGGCTCGGGCGAACGATCTGGGCGAGGAACCCCCGCCGCTTGACCGTTCGGCGGCGCTCATGGGGTTTAGAGACGTGGCGTCGAACCGGGTGAACTAAATCCCCCCGTCTTCCAAATCCGGCGGAGCGCGTCGCGCGCCGGACGACCCGCCCGGATCCGAGTTCCATACAAATGTGAGCCGGAAACTAACCCAATCAAAGAGCTTCAACGCATAATCACGGCGGCGCATGACCCCCCGTCGGAAGACCTACCGCCTGAAATTCCTCGATACGCTGATGGGGAACGCCCCCGCAGTTCTCGGCGAAAATGAACTGACAGCCGGCGACAATAACGGGGCGCTGCGGGAGACGGAGAACCTGTCTTGGCCGCCCGGCGCTCTCGCGTGTCATCTTTCGGCAGTCGATGCCGGCGAAGTTGCCTTTTGCATCAGGCCGAACCCGGACAGGCGCGCGGCGTTGCCCGGGAAGATCGCCTGATTCCGGCGGCGCGGGGCAGCGCGCCCCTGGTCGTTCTCGTGGCGATTCCTGCAAATGCCGCCACAGTCTACGAATCAGTTGACTCTGATAATTTATGGTTAATGATATCGGGCTAAAGGGTTTAGAGGAGGGCTTCCGGGCGGGAGCTTGACCAATGGGATGTGACCGAGGACGCAAGTCGATATCACACCTTATCGAAGATATCGAGGTAAAACTGACGTTAAGGAGTAGGGCGGTGGTCAGCGTAGGAGATGCGTTGTTAGCGCACTTGCTTGACACGTCATTTCTTCACGCGAAAAAGATAGCGGTCAGCACTGACGAATCCCGCGGGCCGAATTCTGTAGCGTCGACTCCAATTACTCACGACGCTGAGCGAATTATCGAACTCATACGAATGGCGCGAAATGCCGACGTCACCCACTTCACCCGGCATAAGCAAGGCGGCTTGCTGCACTAGGCTCTGGGAACGCCGCAAGGCGAGGAAAGCGGCCGCTCGTCGATCATTCGGCGGGACCTATCGAACGCCAGATCCAGCGCCCTCCCCAACGTCGGCATATCGCACGGCTTGGGGAGCACATTGATGCCTTCGAGGGCAGCCTGGCGCGCCGCCGCGTCAGCGTATCCCGAGGTCAAAAGCGCAGGCAGCCTGGGGTGGAGACGCCGAATCTCCCGGAGCAACTCGACTCCAGTCATGCCGCCGGGCGATAGGCGCCATTATAAAAGCAAAGCAGATTCGGACCCCACCAAATATACATTGGATGGCCGGTGTTCAAGAGCGACGAATGGCTGTGCGGAGAGGAGCTGTGGCCACGTCTCCGGATCGCCGAGCGGAGACGAGGTCGAGTGAGGGGCGCGCATCAGCGCCCCCCTTTCGCCTCCACCCCTCAGCAAGTGGGGCGCCGGCTCTTGATCGTCGCCAGCCCTTGTCGTCCGGTGTCCCTCGCGTCATTGATCGGCTAGAAGAATTCTAGACGGCTTCAGCGAAGGAGAACAGACTGGCGCCCCAGCACGACCGCGCGCAGCCAAGCGGGCCATAGTCGACGCTCATGTGCAACCTCTGCAGCGTCACCAAGGGCCAATCGGCCATCCGCGATCTCTTCGCCGTCAAACACGATCGCGCCGGCAACCTGCCGCCCTTGCCGGCGATCTTCCCCGATCAGATGGCGCCGATCGTTCGCCTCGGGGCCGACGGCGAGCGTGAGCTTGTCATGGCGCGATGGGGCATGCCCGGTCCGCCTCAGTTCGGCGGACAGCCCGTGACCAACATCCGCAACGCGAAAAGGCCGCATTGGCGGCGATGGTTGGGCAAGGCAAGCCGGTGCGTCGCGCCGGCTACGTCCTTTTGCGAATACGAGGACACGAAGCCGCGCAAGACGCCCGTCTGGTTCGCCCTGGCCGACGAGAGGCCGCTATTCGCCTTCGCGGGCCTGTGGACGCCCTGGCGCGGCCGCAGGGGCCCCAAGGGCGCGCCGGTCGAGGGCGAGCATGAGCTGTTCGGATTCTTGACGACCGAAGCCAACGCGGTCGTCGCGCCGATTCATCCCAAGGCGATGCCGGTCATCCTGACGACGCCCGATGAGATCGACCGATGGCTCGCGGCCGACACGCCCGACGCGCTCGAACTGCAGCGGCCGCTACCGGATGAAGCGCTGCGGATCGTGGCGAGGGGCGAGCGATCGGATGGGGGGCCAGGCGCCGCCGTTTAGGGCTGCCAGAACGTGAGCCGCTCGAGCGGATCGCGAGCTGCTGCTCCCGCGCGTGTCGCATCGAGAGAAAGTCCGCCGACGTCGAGACCCCCTGCGTTTGGCCGCGCTGAACCTCAGGGGTCAGCTCGCTGCTCGGCGCCGTCCTCGCTCCACCGGGTGTGGAAGCGGCCGGGTTTGTCGAGGCGGCGATACGTGTGGGCGCCGAAATAGTCGCGCAGGCCTTGCAGAAGGTTGGCCGGCCCGCGGGCGCGACGGAGACCATCGTAATAGGAGAGCGCCGACGAAAAGGCGGGCGCCGGAACGCCGTTGGCGACGGCGAGCCCGACCACCTGCCGCCAGGCGTCGGTCGCCTTTGCCACCGCGGAAAGGAAATAGTCGTCGAACAGCAGGTTTGAGAGCTTTGGATCCCGAGCGTAGGCGTCCTTGATTCGATCAAGGAACCGCGCGCGAATAATGCATCCGCCGCGCCAGATGGTCGCCATGTCGCCAAGCTTGAGGTCCCAGTCGAACTGGGCGGAGGCCGACGACATCTGTTCGAAGCCCTGCGCGTAAGCGACGATCTTGGAGGCGTAGAGCGCGTCGCGAATGGCGGCGATCGCGGCGCTGTCGGACTTCTGCGCCGCGGGCGGCCGACGCGCGATTTTCCGCTCCAGCTCCATGCGCCTGTCGCGCTGGGCGGACAGCGCGCGGGCGTACACGGCCTCGGTGATGGCAGTCAGCGGAACGCCGAGCTCCAGCGCGGATTGTGCGGTCCAGCGGCCGGTGCCCTTTTGCTCGGCCTCGTCGAGGATGGCGTCGATCAGCGGCTTGCCGGTCGCGTCGGTCTTCCTCAGCACGGCGGCCGTGATTTCGATCAGATAGCTGTCCAGATCGCCTGTCTTCCAATCGGCGAAGATCTCGGCGATTGCGGGGGCGTCGAGACCGTAGAGGCTTTTCATGAGATCATACGCTTCGGCGATGAGCTGCATGTCGGCGTATTCGATCCCGTTGTGCACCATTTTGACGTAGTGACCTGCGCCTTTGGGGCCGACGTAGACGCAGCACGGCGTCCCATCGACCTGCGCCGCCATCTTGTCCAGGAACGGCGCGAGCCGGTCGTAAGCCGCGCGATCGCCGCCGGGCATCATGCTCGGTCCTTCGAGCGCCCCGACCTCGCCGCCCGAGACGCCCATTCCG
>NZ_JBKQOT010000907.1:0-6479 GCF_052145395.1 Roseiarcus sp. | reverse complement strand
GATCGAGGACTATCATTGGGCCGGAAGCGTTGGGGAGTCGAATCATCTAGGGCTGAACGCGAGTCGCCAGAATCGCCCCCTGATACAGCGCCCTGAAATAATCAGTATCCTTGCGCTTACCCAGCCGCCCCTCATCCTTGCTAAGGAATTATTAAATGTCAATAATCATTATCGATCCGCGCGCCTTGAGTTTTGCTCTAATAATTAGGCGGTTGGGCGCAAATATTCGCGCGATCAGCGAATTTATTCTTCAGGTCCAGCCCGTGTAGGAAAATAGACCCTCAGTGTAACCGATGTAAACGACGTTATCAAGCGGCGATACGACGCTCCCTGCTTACGTTTCTTGACCGAACAAGCCAAGCTCCGGATGGACAAGCGGCGGCGACCCAGCCTAGGCGTGTGGCGGGCTGACAGGCCCGTTCTAGCCTCAATTCGGCCATGTTAAGGCGAAATTCTGTCAGTCTCTGGCCGTTTAGGCTGGATCCGCATTTGATTACGTAGGGGTTGACGGGGATACGATCTAAGGCCGTACTCGCTGCGGTCTTTTTTTTGGCGTTAGAACAATTGAGAAAGCCGGCGGGCCGCGCGAGGTTGACCGCTCTCGACGCATAGGAGACGGCTGGCGCTGACGCCTTCGCAGCGCCACGCTTCGCGTATGACATCTTTTTGCCGTCGCGCAACCCGTCTCACTCCAAAGAGGTACGTGTGATCAAAAAGAGGTACGCGGTGATCCGTTTCCACCGAAACCAAATTCAGGTACCCGCACGTTAACTCACTCCAGTCTCGCGACTGGAAAGGCGTTTGTACGGGGAAGATCGGAAAAATGAAAAGAATCGCTCTTGCCGCGCTTGCGGCGGGATTGCTTGCTTCGGTTTCGTGCGCAAGCGGGAAGACCTTCGAGCTGAGCTACACGGACGAGAGTGGCGACTATGGCGTCAGCGCCACACTCGAAGCCAGCCCGATCTCCGGCACCGGTAATGCGCAATGGCTCGTCGAGGGTGTGCAGGGAACCGTTTCCGGCACAGGCGTCCCGGGCGGCTCCCCCGCGAAGATCACCGGCGTCATCTCGGGCGGCGCGAGCCCGTTCATAACGCCGTCGGGTGGATTCGAGATCGACAACGTGCTCTATTTCACACTTCCTGCTAGCGGTAAGGCGTTCGACTACTGGGGCCTCGGCTTTTTCACCGGTGGCATCGAGTGGAACCTTTGGGACAACGGCAGCGGCTCGCCGCTGTACACGCTGGGCCACAGCGGATCCGGCTACCCAGGCACGAGCCTCGGATCGGCGTCGGTCGCTGCGATTCCGGAGGCGTCCACCTGGGCGATGATGGGCCTCGGCTTCGCCGGCCTCGCCTTGGCCGGCTCCCATTCCCGCTCGCGCCGCACGGCGATGTCGATCGAGTAAAGTCGCGTCTCCCGTCAATGGGAAGGCCGCCTTCCGGCGGCCTTTTCTTTTGCCGACCCGGGCCTAGCGCCGAGCGAAATTGGCCGCTCGCTGCACACCGCCGCCCTCCAGTCTGGGCCCAAGCGCCTGACCCCTAGCTCCGGGACAGCGCCTCCAGCGCGCGGTCGAGCCGGGGATCGGCGCCGGCGGCGTAGCGGCGGTCGAAGGGGACCGCGATTGTCGGCTCGACGCCGACGCCCTCGAGCCGCTTGCCGTCGATGAGAACGTCCTCGACGGCGAGCAGCAGCAGGCCCTCGTCGCCGATCAGGAACGCGGTCGCCGCGAGCACGGCGCCCTCGGTGCGGCTCCCGATCAGGGGACCCAGCCCATATTCCTTGAACCCGTAGGCGAGCACCTCCTTGCCGCTGCGCGTGCCGCCGTTGATCAGCGCGGCGACGGGCTTGCGCCATTTCGCCCCGACGAAGCCCGTCTCCCCCTCGCGGTCCGCCACCTGCATGGTCGGCGACCGGGCGTTGAAGAGATCGAGATAATACGGCTGCGCCCCACCCCATCCGTCGCGCAGATCCCAAACGAGCGCGTCGGCGTCGCGGAGCCGGCCGTCCGCGATCAGATCTTCGAGCGCGCTTTGATAGCGCCGGCTGGCGTAGGACCAGACATGAACGTATCCGACGCGGACGGCGCCGCGCTGAACGACGCGCGCGCTTTCCTTCAGGCCGCGCAAAAACATCTCTCCCGGCTTCAGGTCGGCGGGCGCGGCTTCGATCGCCATCGGCGCGCCGGCCGCGGCGCGGCGGATCGACAGCGAGACCTTGCTGCCGACCTTGCCGCGAAACGACTCGACCGGCTGGAAGGGCCGCCCGTCGACGGACAGAATCTCGTCGCCGACCATGAGGCCGGCGGCGCGCGCCGGCGCGCCCTCGATCGCGCCCGCGACGAACACACGGGCCCGATCGTCGGTCTCGGTGAAGATCCCGATCCCGGGATAGCTGACCTCGCCGCCGGGAAAGAGGCGTTCGAGCCCGCGCCGCTCGAGCGCGCCGGCAAAGATGTCGGCAAGCTGGTAATAGGCCGGATCGCCCCTCGTGTAGTAGCGCGTGTGGGAGGCGTTCAGGGTCGCGAGCATCGCGTTGATCGCGTTGGCGCGGTCGTCGCGCGAGCGCGCCTCCGCCGCCTGCGGACGATAGCGGTCCCGCATCTTGCTCCAGTCGACGCCGTGCAGGCCGGGATCGTAGAAGCGGTTGCGCACGAGTTCCCAGACCTGATCGAACGCGGCGACATCGGGCCCCGCCGGCGCGGGCGGCGCCGCCGAAGGCGCCGGCGTCTCCTCAGCGCCCGCCGGGCGCGCCGCGACGACCGCGGCCGCCACCGCTGCGATGAAGTCCCTGCGGGTGGCCGTCATGTCGCCAACGCTCCCGAGCCTCGAATGCGACGGCTTTCCGTCACGCAGGACTTGCGCGGAAATCCCGGCGCCTTCGTGACCGGGCCGGGCGGGAATCGCGACCAAACGGCGGCGTAGAGCCTGCGCCCACCTCGACCTTGCCGCTTCTGGCGGCAAAGCCTATCGGTCAAAACCTGTCGCTTGGTTCCTTCGCGCCGGGCCGGACCCGACGGCGCGGCGCAGGGCGGGGGTCGACGTGAAGCGGTTGTAGCAAACTGCCGTCGCAGACGTCGGAATTGGGCGGTAAACCGGCCGTTCTCCAAAAGACCGTCAATGCGTTCGCATACGATCCGTAGCAGAGTGTCGCGCTCGCAGTTGGTCCGCTCCTTCCCGACGCAATCCTGTGCGCGTGCGGGAGAGATCAATCAGGGCGCCAAGGCCAATGCGCCCGTCCGCATGGCGCGGCGGCGGCGCACTATTGCCGTCGTTCGATCGCGCATCCTTTTCCGTTCCCACCCCTGTTGACGCAAGCCTGGTCCAAATCCACTCCGAACGTGCCGGGCTGTCGACGGCGCACGAGGTGACCGCTTCAGGTGTTCGCGGGCGACGCGTCGAAAAGGGCTTTCAGTGTTCGTGCGGCCACGCCCTGCTTGCAAAGATGGCGCGGGCGGGAACCAACCCGGCCCGCCCTCTCGGCGCCGGGCTTAGCTAGGCCTTGCTGGCCAACTGCTGTCCGAGCGGCAAGGCACGGATCCGTTTGCCGCTCGCCGCATAGATTGCATTCATGAGGGCCGGGGCGACCGGCGGCACGCCAGGTTCGCCCACACCGCCCGGCAGCGTATCGTAGCTGTGCGGCACGATATGCACATGCGTCTCATGGGGCGCGTCGCTGATGCGCAACACCAGGTAGTCGTCGAGGTTGCTCTGCTGCACCTTGCCGTTTTTGAATGAGATTTCGTTCATCAATCCCACCCCCAGACCCATGACGACGGCTCCCTCAAATTGAGAGCGCACGCGATCCGGATTCACGGTCGGCCCGCAGTCGACGGCGATGTCGACCCGCGGCACGGTGACATTTCCCTTCTCGTCGACCGCGGCTTCGATGACCGCCGCAACATAGGACACGAAACTCCGATGGACGGCCAAGCCCAGGCAGTGCCCTAGCGGCAGCTTGCGGCCCCAATCCGCCTTCTCGGTGACGAGTTCGACGACGTTGCGAAGCCGGCCGATGTCGATCGGGTATGTCTCGGGATTCTCTCCGTAGTCCCAGAAGTTCTCCACCTTCTTTGGCGCGTCGAGGATGCGAGGAGGTCCGATCAGATCGAGCAAGAACGCCTTCTGGTCCTTGGCCGCCGCAGCGGCCAGTTCCGCAACGAAGGATTGGATGGCGAACCCATGCGGAACGTTCGAGACGGAGCGCCACCAGCCGATCTTGGTGTGCGCCTCGGCCTCGCCGTTCTCGATGCTGATATTGGGGATGGCGAAGGGCATGTCGACGAGGCCCATTCCCTGTTCGAACGGGGCCTCGTGCTTCGGATCGGGTATGAAGAGCGACAGGATCGATGGCGCAACGCTGTTGTGGCGCCAGGCCACGACCTTGCCGTCCTTGTCGAGCCCCGCCTCGAGACGTTCGACAGACACCGTGTGGAAGAAGTCGTTGCGGATGTCATCCTCGCGAGTCCACACGACCTTGACCGGCGTTCCGCCGATCGCCTTCGAGCACAGCGCCGCCTCGACCGCGAAGTCCGGCTTAGACTTGCGGCCAAAGCCTCCGCCCAAAAGAGTCACGTTTACCGTGACGTTCTCGGGCGAAAGTCCCAGGTATGAGGCGACCAAATCATGCGCGGCCTGCGGGCTTTGCACGCTCGTCCAAACTTCGGCCTTGCCGTCGATGATCCGGCAGGTCGCGGACGTAGGCTCCATCGTCGCATGCGCATTATGGGGGATGTAATACTCGGCCTCGACCTTCTTGTCCGCGCTCGCAAAAGCGGCGGCGAAGTCGCCTTCGCTGCGCACGACCTTGCCAGGCCGTCTGGCGGTCGCCTCCATCGCCGCGCGGAAGACCTGCGAATCATAGGTCGCGTGGGGGCCGTGGTCCCATGTAATCTTCAGCGCCTCGCGGCCCCGGATCGCAGCCCAGGTGTTGTCGGCGATAACGGCGATTCCCCCTGACGGTTTGAATTTCATGGGAAAGGATGGAGCAGGGATCTCGACGACCTGGACGAAGCCGGGACTTTCTTCGTCTCGGTGGCGTCATAGGAGGCCACCTTGCCCCCCATGACCGGCGGCCGCGCGATGACGGCGTACTTCTGCCCCGGCAAGCGGACATCCTGACCGTAGATGGCGCGACCGGTCGTGATGTCGAAGCCATCGACGATGTTGGTCCCTTCCTTGCCGATGTAGCGGAACTGCGAAGGATCCTTGAGACGCAGGCTGTCGGTCGTCGGGACGTCCAACTTGCTGGCCGCAGCGGCGAGTTCGCCGTAGCCGAGCTTCTTCCCGGTGGATTTCTGAACGACCTCGTGATTCCTAGCCTCCACGTCGGAGACCTCGACGCCCCAGCGCTTGGCCGCGGCTTCTTCCAGCATCATGCGCGCGGCGGCGCCAGCCTGCCGCATCGGCTTGATGAAGTGGCGGGTCGAACGGGATCCGTCGGTGTCCTGATTGCCGTATCGCGCCTCGTCGCCAGTCGCCTGAGCGATTTTCACCCTGGCCCAGTCGGCATCGAGCTCGTCGGCGACGATCAGCGGCATCCCTGTTCGCACGCCCTGCCCCATCTCGGAGCGATGGCACACGATGGTGACCTCACCATCGGGCGTAATCGAAACGAAAACGAGAGGATTGTTCACCGTGCCGTGAGGCATGCCGTCCGCGCCCCATTTGGGCGTATCGGCGTGCGCCGCGCGGTGGCGTAAGATGGTGAGGGCGAGCACGAGTCCGCCCGTTGAAACGATGCCCTTCAAAACGCCGCGCCGGCTGACATTCTCGATGCACGATGGCGCGATTTCGCGATTGTGCTTGGTCATGTCACGCTCCCGCAGCTTGCTTGATGGCGGCGCGAATGCGCTGATAGGTCCCACACCGGCAGATGTTGCCAAACATCCAGCCGTCTATATCGCCGTCCGTGGGATGAGGAGCGCCTTTCAGAAGCGCCGCGGCTTGCATGATTTGGCCGGACTGACAATAGCCGCACTGCGGCACATTCAGCGCGCGCCAAGCTTTCTGAAGCGGGTGATTTCCCTCCGGATCGAGGCCTTCGATTGTGATGATTGACTTACCATTGGCGTCGCTCATCGTCGTGACGCAAGACCTGCGGGCCTCGCCGTCGTCATGGACCGTGCAGGCGCCGCAGGCGGCGATCCCGCACCCGAATTTTGTTCCCGTGAGCCCGAGTTCGTCTCGCAGATACCAGAGCAGCGGCATCGACAGGTCGCCGTCGAACGTCTGGACCTGCCCGTTAACACGCAGAGTGAGCATATTTCCTCCCTGTCATGTCCGACCGCCATGCAGTCTTTGTTTAAAGCGAGATGATGTATCGAAAATGCTATTCTCGTGAGGCTCTTGCAAAATTATTTTGAATGCCAATCAAATTGAGGTGGGGCATGTAGGAACGATATCACAGTTTTCAACTACAATAAGATAATATATATCGCTGTACATTGAGGGTATTTTCCGTATTGTTTTGGCTTATCGTCC
>NZ_JBKQOT010000906.1:0-3135 GCF_052145395.1 Roseiarcus sp. | reverse complement strand
TGCCGGTCCAGGCCGACGGCGAATTGCGGGTCTGGTTCGCCAAATCCGATCCGCGGCGGTCGATTCCCGCCTGGAAAGTGCTTCAGCCGGGCGCCGACCTTTCCGACCTCGCCGGCAAGATCGTGCTGATCGGCGCCAGCGCCTCGCTCCTGTCCGACATCGTGGCCACACCGCTCGATCCCTCGACTCCGGGGGTGGAGGCCCATGCGCAGCTCATCGAGCAGATTCTGTCGGGAGTGACGCTGGAGCGCCCGGATTGGGCCCCCGGAGCGGAGCTCGTCGCGGCCGCGGTTCTTTCGCTCGCGCTCGCCGCGATTGTGCCCTTCATTTCCATCTACTGGTCGGCGGTCGCCGGGGCAGCCGCGGTAGGCCTAATGGCGTGGCTCGCCTGGTTCGCATTCACCCGCTATGGAGTCCTGTTCGACCCAGTCGTGCCGAGCCTTTCGGCCGGCTTCGTGTTTCTGGCGGGCGTCGGGCAGCTCTACGGGCAGAAGCGCCATCAGGTAAACGAGATCCGTTCGGCCTTCGGCAGATATGTGTCGCCCGCTGTCGTTGCCCGTCTGGCCGAGCATCCGGAATACCTGCAGCTCGGCGGACAACACCGCGAACTGACGCTAATGTTGTGCGACATCCGGTCGTTCACAACGCTGTCCGAAGGCTTCACCGCGGTCGAGCTGTCGACGTTCCTCAACGAGTATCTGTCCCCGATGACTGACATCATTTTGAAGGAGGAGGGTACCGTCGACAAATACATGGGCGACGCCATCATGGCGTTCTGGAACGCGCCGCTCGACGACGCGGCCCACGGGATCCACGGGGTTCGCGCAGCGCTCCAGATGCGCGAGACGCTGGCGCGGCTCAATCAGGAGTGGCGGGAAGAGGCCGAGAAGGCGGGTCACGCCTTCCAACCGGTCAAGTTCGGAATAGGGCTCAACACCGGCGGTTGCAGCGTCGGCAACATGGGGTCCGTGCAACGATTCGACTATTCCGCGCTCGGCGACGAGGTCAATATCGCCTCGCGGCTCGAAGGTTCCTCGAAGCAGTTCGGCGTGGACATCGTCGCCAGCGCCGCCACGCGGAACGAGGCGCCGGAATTCGCTTGGCTCGAGATCGATCACGTCAAGCTGAAGAACAAGACGCGATCAGTTGCGGTCTATGCGCTGGCGGGCGACGTTGCGTACGCTCAAGACGACGAGTTTCAACATCTGCTTGCACTGCACGAGGACATCCTGAAGTCGTACCGGGCACGAAACTTCCTCGCCGCGAAGCAGATGTCAGCTGACGCAGCGCAGATTGCTCCTGCTGAGGTTGTCGGCCTGTATCACTACTATCAGAAGCGCTTCGCTTTCCTGGCCGAACAGGTGCTTCCCGAAAACTGGACGCCGGTAATTGTGCTTGACGAAAAGTAGCCGCGATTAGCCCCTTTTGTTGGCAGCGCGAATCAGATAAGAGCCACCTTTCGCGAACGCAACGTGTGAGTTCGGAAGTTCGGGGGCGAAGCCCTTTGTTTCTTGCCACTCTGCTGTTCACTTGGCCTTCGCGGCTGATTGAAATTCTCTCACTTCAACAATCACTCACGGATCCCAATCGCTGCAGTTGGCGTCACTATCGTATATGACCGCTTGTTGGCGCGAGAACAATTGTTCCCGAACGCTTCGGGCCCGAATACACAAATCTATCAAGCTTAATCGTCGACCCTGGGCCAATTGTCACGTTAGACTTGTCGTCGAGCAGAAGCCTGGCTTTGCTGTCGACACGGGTTCGAACGCCCTCATCTCGATAGACGCCATCGCCTTGTGTGACGGGGACCATGCTTCCGGAGGCAAGATCGCCTTGTACTCCATCAATGATGATTTCAGCACCCCCGATCCTCTCGTCAGCCCAGGACGCGCTGGCGCCAACGCACAGCAGAGAGACGGCGACTATCGGCGACAAGGCTAGGCTCCATCTTCCTCGGACTCCATTGCCGGGCGCTCGGACAACTCGAAAGAGCGCTCCCATTGCAGGTCTCCATGTGATAGTCGGGTATGAAGCCCAACAAATGCGAACGACGAAAATAATGACGAGCGGCATCGGTTTCGAGACACGCGTCAAGCGGTTTCGGGCTCAGCCATCCCCTCATTTTCAGATGAGCCCGAAGGTCTCGGTGAAGGCGCTGTTTTGGCTCAACAATTCGGCTCTTGATTGCGATCGTCTTCAGGACAGCCCGGATCAAACTCGCTGAGCGCGACGAAGCCCGACAGCGGCTCATCAAGGGCCAGCGCCCGCGAGATTCGAACGACGATCGAGCATCCGAACTCGTTCAACGGTCTGCACAGGGGCGACCATTGACGGCGCGCACCGAGCCGGCTTGAAATGGCCAACAACGCCCCAGGTTATTTGACGATGAGCATAGCATCTCTCTTTGGCCAAGCCAGGACCTCAGTTTCGGAACGGCTAAAGCGCTTGAGAGTTCTCGTATCGCGGCCGCTGACGCTCGGCGTACGCGGCGTCGTCATCGATGAAGAGGAACGCATTCTCCTCGTGCGCCACACCTATGTGTCGGGGTGGCATTTCCCTGGCGGAGGGGTCGAAGTTGGCGAGACCTTCTTGGAAGCGCTCGCTCGCGAGCTTGAGGAGGAAGCGGGGGTTAGGTTGGAAAAGCGGCCAGCTCTTCACGGTCTCTTTTTCAAAGAGAGGCCATCCCGGAGAGATCACGTCGCAGTCTACGTAATTCGAAATTTCGCGATCCTTGACGCCCATCGGCCCGACCCCGAGATCGAGGAGGTTCGCTTCTTTGCTCGCAGTGACCTGCCCGCAGGAACGACCGCAAACACCCGCGCTCGCATCGCTGAGATCTTCGAAGAGTCGCCTATCTCCACCTATTGGTGACATAATGCAGATCCGGGCACGTGTCCGCTCGCTCGCAGTTCGTGACCCAGCTTATGCGATCGATCACCGGCTAATTAAACCTACGATGGACGTGCGATGCAACTGCGGGGCTGCGCGTTACAGTGCACTGATGAAACCACGACCGCCAAGGACTGCTCTGAACCTAGAAACGGCAGTTGGCCGATGTGAGGTTCATTCGGTCAGCGAGATTTCGCGTTTGGGTTGCATCAGGTTGGGGCGAGGCGGGGCGGGGCGCGGAGGAGG
>NZ_JBKQOT010000905.1:0-3217 GCF_052145395.1 Roseiarcus sp. | reverse complement strand
GAGACGCGCTACCGCTGCCGTGACAAAGCCCCTGGTTTGACTGCGTCCGATGCACGTTGCACGTTCCTTAGGCGTCGGCGCGGAGCGGGCCCAGTCCCATACGAAAGAAAGGGAACACGCTTCTTTGCCAATTGATGCTTATCAAGAAAGAGAGCAATCTTTCCCCTTGTAACTCCCCAGCCGCGCTTGGCTCGATGCGACGCCGGCGAAGGCTCGCAACAAAGGGAACGAACATGGCTTTCAGGCTTCAACGTCGAGATTTCCTTGCGGCGGCGGGGGCGGCCGCAGCGAGCTCCGCCTTGCCCTGGAGACCGGCCCGCGCCGCGTCGACGGAGATCGTGTGGAGTACCTGGAACAATCTCGGCCTGCCCGACTATATCGACCCCTTCACCAAGGAGACGGGAATCAAGGTCGACCAGACCTACATCACGACCGATGACGAGCAGTTTGCCAAGTTCAAGGCGGGCGGCGCCGCCGACGTCGACGTCGTCGTCCCGGGGCAGTGGGAGATGTCGCGCTATATCGCCTCGAACCTCGTGCAGCCGCTCGATCTGAAGAAGATCCCCAACGCCGCCCATATGTATCCGGTGTTCCGCGACAACCCGCTCAACAAGAAGGACGGCGTGCCGTACTCGTTGCCCTATTACTGGGGCATCAACACCATCGTCTACCGCGCGGACCTCATGGACGAGAAGCCCGACTGGTCGGTATTCTTCAAGGGCGACAAGTACAAGGGCAAGCTCGCCATGCGCGACTACGCGGTCGAGGGCATCATGATCGCCGCCCTCTATCTCGACATTCCGCAGAAGGAGATCTTCAGCATGGACGATCGCCAGCTGGCCGAGTGCAAGAAGGCGCTGATCGCCCAGAAAGCCCTTCTGCGCACCTACTGGACATCGATCGCCGATCTCACCAATCTGTTTGCGACGGGCGAGGTGGTGTGCGCGTTCTCCTGGCTGCCGCCCTACTACGACCTGACGAAGCAGGGGATCAAGATGGCCCTCTCGCTGCCCAAGGAAGGCGTGCCGTCCTGGTGCGACGTGCTGGCGATCCCGACCGGAGTCGAGGGCGAGAAGCTCGAGGCCGCATACAGGTTCATCAACTACCTGCTCGGTCCCGAATACGGGCTCAAGCTCGCCTACGGCGGGCCTTACGCCCAATCGACCGACCTCGTTCGCGACAAGCTCCCGCCGGAGCAGCAGGAACGCATCTTCATCAAGGACCTGGCCGTGATGGAATCGTTCGTGTGGCCGCAGATTCCGCGCCGCTACAACGAATGGGTCACGATGTGGAACGAGGTGAAGGCCAGCTGATGTGACGGACGCGGCGGCGTCGCCGTCCGCCCCGGGAGAGGGAGGCGAACTCCCTCTCCTGGCGGGTCGCGGAGTCCACAAGCGGTTCGGGGCGGTCCACGCCGTGCGCGGAGTCGATTTCGTATTGTCGGCCAATCGCTACGTGACCCTGCTCGGCCCTTCGGGATGCGGCAAGACCACGATCCTGCGCATGATCGGCGGGTTCGAAACGGTCACGGCGGGCGTGATCACGCTCGACGGCCGGCCGCTCGATGACACCCCGCCGAGCCGGCGTCCGGTCAACACCGTCTTCCAGAGCTATGCGCTCTTCCCGCACCTGAACGTCGCCGAGAACGTCGCTTTCGGCCTTACCTTGCGCGGTCATGGGCGGAGGGAAGTGGCGGAGCGTGTCTCCCAAGCTTTGCAGATGGTGCGCATGGAGTCGATGGGCGAGCGGCGGCCGCGAGAGCTGTCGGGAGGCCAGCAGCAGCGCGTCGCGCTCGCCCGCGCGATCGTCAACCGGCCGCGCCTGCTCCTGCTCGACGAACCGCTATCCGCCCTCGATCGCAAGATGCGCAAGGAGATGCAGATCGAACTCAAGGACCTTCAGCGGCGCCTGGGCTTGGCGTTTCTCCATGTGACCCATGACCAGGAAGAGGCGTTTGCGCTGTCGGACTCGATCATCGTGATGAACCACGGCGTGATCGAGCAGGAGGGCGATCCGGAAACGATCTACCGCCGTCCCGCGAACGCCTATGTCGCCGACTTCATCGGCGGATCGAACCTCGTCGCCGGAAAGGTGGTCGCTTGCGCTGGGGGGCAGGCGACGCTCGATACGGAGTTCGGCCCCGCCCGCGCGGCCTGCGCGCCCGGGGTCGCGGTCGGCCGGCGCGCCTCGCTCTGCCTCAGGCCCGAGCAGCTCGTCATTGGCGCCGAGGGAAGCCTCGGCGGCGTCGTGCGTCACACGATGTTTCAGGGCGCCGACTGGCTCGTCGAGGTCGCCGCCGGATCGGCGGCGCTGCGCGTGCGCTGTCCCGACGAGGAGCCGCCGGCGGCCGGCGGCGCCGTTTCGCTCGGCTACGATCCGGCGAAGGCCTGGATCGCCGACGGCGCCCTGGCCGAGGACGCGGCTTAGGCCATGGACGGCGGACGGACCACGCTCGCGGTGACCGTCGGTCCGGTGCTCGCCGCCTTAACCGTCCTGTGCCTCGCGCCGCTCGCTGTGCTGTTCGTCTACAGTTTCTTCCGCGTCGATTTCGTCACCATCGTGCCGGACCCCAGTCTGCGCAATTACGCCCAGGTGCTCTCGAGCGCCTCTTATCGCTACCTGATCGCGAAGGCGCTGATGAACGGCGCGGCCATCGCCGCGATCACGGCAGTCATCGCCTATCCCGTCGCATTCTTCATCGCCAAGCGGATTCGCGAGGTGAAGGCGGCGCTTCTGACCGCGCTGCTCATCCCCCTCTATACCGGCGACCTCGTGCGCATCTTCGCCTGGCGCCTGATCCTCGGCCGGGAAGGCGTGCTGAACAGCTTTCTCATCTGGACCGGCGTGATCGACCGTCCGATCGAGACGCTGCTCTTCAGTCCGACCGCGACCACGATCGTCCTCGTCTACAACTATCTCCCTTTCATGGTGCTCGGGCTTTGGCTGAGCTTCGAGACGCTTGACGATCATCTGTTCGAAGCGGCGGCCGACCTGGGCGCCGGTCGGGCCACGACTTTCATCCGCCTCGTTCTGCCGCTGACCGCGCCTGGGCTGGTCGCCGGAGCGCTGATGGTTTTCGCCCTGGTCGTCGGCGATTTTCTCACGCCCCAACTCATCGGCGGCGCCTCCGGCGTGACGGTGATCAGCGCGATCGCGGATCTGTTCGGCGCGGCGTTCGACTGGCCGCTCGGCTCCGCCATCGCCTGGACGCTGCTAG
>NZ_JBKQOT010000904.1:0-6960 GCF_052145395.1 Roseiarcus sp. | reverse complement strand
GTGCCGTGCGACGACTGCCGCTTCTGCAAGAGCGGCCAGTACTGGATGTGCGAGCGCCACGACGTCTACGGCTTCCAGAACAACGTGAACGGCGCGATGGCGAAGTACATGCGTTTCCCGGCGACCTCGCGCACCCACAAGGTTCCGAACAATTTGCCGCTCGAAAAGGCGGCGCTGATCGAGCCCTACGCCTGTTCGGTCCATGCCGTGAACCGCGGGCTCATCGAACTCGACGACTTCGTCGTTCTCGCCGGCGCAGGGCCGCTGGGTCTGGGCATGGTCGGCGCAGCGCGGCTCAAGAACCCGTCGAAACTGGTTGTGCTCGACGCCAAGCCCGAAAGGCTCGAGATCGCCAAGCGTTACGGCGCCGACCTGGTGTTCAATCCGCTCAAGGACGACGTGGTCAAAATCGTCAAGGAGATGACCGGCGGATACGGGTGTGACGTCTACATCGAAGCGACGGGCCATCCTTCGAGCGTCGTGCAGGGCCTGAAGATGATCCGCAAGCGCGGGCGCTTCGTCGAGTTCAGCGTGTTCGGCGACGACGTCACCGTCGACTGGAGCATCATCAGCGACCGCAAGGAGCTCGACCTCTACGGCTCCCATCTCGGCCCCTACTGCTATCCGTTCACCATTGCGGCGATCACCGACGGGCGTCTGCCCACCGATGGCGTGGTCACGCACCGCTTGCCGTTGTCCGACTTCCAGAAGGGCATCGACATGATGCACAAGGGAGAGGGTTCGATCAAAATCATCCTCATACCGTAGGTTATAAGCGCCGCCCGCCCTCGCATCAGCGCGGGCTGGGCGGCCAGCAAATCCGCTTGCATTGGCGAGTCCATCGCCCCGACGCCGAGGAGGGGAAGGGTCGCTGTTTGCCTTTGCCGAGCGGTTGCACGAGGGAGAGAGCGAGGGAGTTTTCAAATGACGGACAAAAAGACCGGCCTGTTCAGCGACTACATCGCGGGACGGATAAGCCGCCGCGAACTGATGACGCGCGCGGGCAAGCTTGGCCTCGGCGCCGCGGCGATCGGAACGATGCTGGGCGGCGCGCAGACCCGGGCCATGGCGGCCAACTTCGACTGGCAGAAGGAGAAGGGCAAGGCGATCAAGCTGCTGCTCAACAAGCATCCGTACACCAACTCGCTGCTGATGCAGATCGAGAATTTCAAGGCGCTTACCGGGCTCGCGGTCACCTGGGACATTTTCCCGGAAGACGTCTACTTCGACAAGGTGACGACCGCGCTGTCGAGCAAGTCCACCGGCTATGACGCGTTCATGACGGGCGCCTACCAGACCTGGCAGTACGGCCCCGCCGGTTGGCTGGTCGACCTGAACGAGTTCATCAAAGATCCCGCCGCCACCTCGCCGGACTGGAACGTCGGCGACATCCTCCCGGGTCTGCTCCACTCTGACGCCTGGTCGGGCGTGCCCGGCGAACCGCTCGGCGGTCCGAACGCCAAGCAATGGGCGCTGCCCTGGGGCTTCGAGCTGAACTCGATCGCCTACAACAAGCGCATGTTCGACCAAGCCAAGATCGAGCCGCCGAAGAACCTGCCCGACCTGATCGAGAAGGCGGTGAAGGTGCAGACGGACGTCAAGGGGATCTATGGCGTAGGCGTGCGTGGCAGCCGCAGCTGGGCGACGATCCACCCAGGTTACCTCTCCGGGCTGACCAGCTATGGCGGCGCCGACTTCACGGTGGAGAACGGCAAGCTCAAGTCGGCGGTGAACAGCCCGCAATGCAAGGCTTTCACCAAGCTCTGGGTCGACATGATCCAGAAGGCCGGTCCGAAGAACTGGACGAATTACACTTGGTACGAGGTGGGCAGCGACCTCGGCGCAGGGACCTCGGCGATGATTTTCGACGCCGACATTCTCGGCTTCTTCCAGCAGAGCGGCGACACGAAGGAGAAGGGCAACATCGGCTTCGAGGGCTTCGCCGCCAACCCGGACAAGAAAGAGCCGACGCCGAACGTCTGGATCTGGTCGCTGGCGATCAACGCGGCCTCGAACAACAAGTCGGCCGCCTGGCTGTTTCTGCAATGGGCGGCGGCGACGCAACAGTGCCTGTTCGCGGCCACGAAGGCGGACTTGGTCGACCCGGTGCGGCAGTCGGTGTGGGATGACAAGGGCTTCCAGACCCGCCTGAACGACAAGTTCGCCGGCTACCTCGAGCAGTATAAGGCCTCGGCGCCGGGCTCGAAGATCTACTTCACCCCGCAGCCGTTGTTCTTCAATCTGACGACCGATTGGGCCGCCAGCCTGCAGAAGATGTACGCCAAGGAAGTAGGGGTCGACGAGGGCCTTGATCAGCTCGCCGAAAACGTCATGAAGCAGCTGACCGACGCCGGCATCGTCCAGTAATCGAACAAGCGGGGGCGCGCGCCGCCCCCGCTTCCTTCACGGATTCTTTCGTCATGAGTACTTCCGGTGTAGCTGGCGTGAACGCCCGCCCGGTCCCGCGACGACACGGCGCGCGCATGGCCGGCGTGCTGCCGTACCTCTTGAGCATGCCCGCCCTGCTCGCCTGCGTCGGCATCCTGATTCCATTCATAAACGCCGTCTATTATTCGCTGCAACGCTACAATCTCGCCTTCCCGACCACGCGGAAGTTCATCTGGTTCGGCAACTACGTCTCCCTGCTCAGCGACGCGGGGTTCTGGCACACCATTCTGGTTTCCATGACCTACACCATACTCACGGTGGGTCTGGAGCTGTTGCTCGGGCTCGGCATCGCCATGCTGCTGTGGCGCCGCACGCTGGTGACGAACCTGCTCAGCGTCGCGTTGATCCTCCCCCTGATGGTGGCGCCTGCGATCGCCAGCCTGATGTGGAAGCTGATGACCAACGCCAACTTCGGCATCCTCAGCTACTTTGTCTCGCTGCTCGGCTTTCACGACTTCAAGTGGGCGTCCGCTCCGCAGACCGCCATGTTCACCGTCGTTCTGGTCGACATGTGGGTGTACACGCCGTTCATCACCATTTTGCTGCTCGCCGGACTGCGCGGCCTCCCCCGCCAGCCGTTCGAGGCGGCCGAACTCGACGGCGTCCCGGCGACCTTCGTGTTCTTCCGCATCATGCTGCCGATGCTGTTTCCCTACATTCTGACGGCCGGGCTGTTTCGGATGCTCGACTCCATCCAGCAGTTCGACATCATCTACGCCATGACGCAGGGCGGCCCGGGCGACACGCTCATGGTCTTCCAGATCCAGGCCTACACGCAGGCGTTCATCTTCACCAACATCGGCCGGGCCTCGGCGATCCTCGTGATTCTCTGGGCCATCACCTACGCGCTGAGCAACGTCTTCGTGAAGAACTGGCTGCGGCTGCGCGAGCGGGCCCGCGGACGGGCCTGACGGGAGGATGCTTCGATGAATGGCAAGTCCGTCCTGCGCGCCGTCGCGCTGACGCTGATCGGTCTGTTCTTCCTGTTCCCGCTGTTCTGGGTCGTCCTGATGTCGTTCATGACGAACGCCGACATCCTGCGCAACCCGCCGAGCCCGTTCTTCTCGCCGACGTTTCATAATTACGTGGCGCTGGTCTCGGGGCAGCTCGTCACGACCGTTGGCACTCAGAAGATCGACTATATGCTCAACCTCTTCAACAGCACCGTGCTGAGCGCATTCTCGGTGATCCTGTCGTTGATACTCGGCGTCCCCGCGGCCTACGCGTTCGCGCGCTACAAGTTCCGCCTCGGCGAGGTCATGGCGTTTACCCTCCTGTGCTTCCGCTTCGCCCCGCCGCTGTTGGTGCTGCTGCCGCTTCTGCTCTATTTCCAGAGCATTGGGCTCTACGACACCTACATCGGCCTCATTTGGGTCTACCAGCTCATCACGCTGCCGCTCGTTCTTTGGATCGTCCGCGGCTACTTCGAGGACGTCAGCGAGGACATCGAATTGGCCTACCGGCTCGACGGCCATAGTTGGCTGAGCACCTTCTTCCGGATCTCCATCCCGCTGGCCCGTCCGGGCATCGCTGCGGCGGCCCTGCTCAGCTTCATTTTCGCCTGGAACAACTTCATCTTCGCCCTGATCCTCGGATCGTCGTCGGTTCAGCCGGTGACCGTTGGGGCGCTCGCCTTCGTCACCGCCTCCGGCATCGAGTACGGCCAGATCGCCGCGGCGCTGGTGTTTTCCATCGTGCCGACGCTGGTGCTGGCGATGTTCACCCAGCGTTACCTCGTTGAGGGTCTTAGCCTCGGCGCGATCAAGGGCTGAAGGAGCGAGCGATGGCTTTCCTCGAGATTACCGGCCTCAGCAAGTCCTTCAAGCAGCATGAGGTCATCCGCGACCTGTCGGTGGCGATCGAGAAGGGCGAGTTTTTGGTCATCTTCGGCCCCTCGGGTTGCGGAAAGACCGTGCTGTTGCGACTGATCGCCGGCATGATGCAGCCGGACGCCGGCGACATTGTCATCGACGGCCGGTCGGTTGTCGATTTGAACCCTGAGAACCGTGACATCGGGATGGCGTTCCAGAACTACGCCCTCTACCCGCATATGACCGCTTACGAGAACATCGCAAGCCCGCTGCGGTCGCGTCACGTCCCCGAGGCGGAGGTCGGGACGCGCGTACACGACACGGCCCGCATGCTCCGGATCGACCACGTGCTCGATCACCTGCCGAAGGCGCTGTCGCAGGGCCAGAAGCAGCGCACCGCGCTGGCGCGCAGCCTCGTGGGGCGGCCAAGCGTGGTGCTGCTCGACGACCCGCTGCGAAACGTCGACGCCAAGATCCGCTACGAAATGCGCTTCGAGCTGCCGCGCGTCCTGCGCCGCTACGAAGCGACCGTCATTTACGTGACACAGGACTACAAGGAGGCGATGGCTCTCGGCGACCGCGTCGCCGTGCTGGTGGACGGCGCTTTTCGCCAGGTCGCGCACCCGCACGAAGTCTACGACGCGCCAGGCACGACCCGCATAGCCCGGCTGTTCGGCGATCCGCCGATCAACCTCGTGCCGGTTCAACCCGTCACCGCCGCCGGCGGCGTCGAGATGAACGTGGCCGGCGGCACGGTGCGTTTGCCGGCGGACAGCGCCGCGGTCGCCGGACGCGACTGCACGTTCGGTATCCGCTCGGAGGACATTTGGGTGTCGCTGGAGCCGACGGAAGGGCTCCCGGTGACGCTCGAGGCGATCACGCCGGTGAACAACCGCCTGGTGATGCTGCTGCGCGGCGACGAGGGCACGGAGCTGTTCGCGAGCTGTCCGCAGGGCAGCGCGCTCGACCATCTGCGGGGCCGGCACAAGGCCTGGGCCACGATGGATCTGGCGCGCGCGCATTTCTTCGACCACGGCGATGGCGTGAGGATCTGAGAGAATTCCATGGCGACGCTCAAACTCAACAACGTCTCGAAGGTCTACGATGGGGCCGGCGAGCGCGCCGTCGACGCCGTGACGATGCATATCGACGACGGCGAGATCATCGCCCTGCTCGGCTCCTCCGGCTGCGGCAAGACGACGACGCTGCGCATGGTGGCCGGCCTCGAGTCGGTGACAGACGGCGAGATCCGTGTCGGCGACCGCGTAGTGAACAACGTCACGCCGTCGCAGCGCAATATCGCCATGGCGTTCGAGACGTACGCCCTTTATCCGCCCTTGCGGGTGCGGGAGAACATCGCCTTCGGCCTACTCAGGGATCGGGCGCCGAGCGCCGAGATCGAAAAGCGGGTGAAGTCGATCGCCGCGATGCTCGAGATCACGGATCTGCTCGAGCGGTTCCCGCCGTCCATTTCAGGCGGCTCGCAGCAAAGGGTGAGCCTGGCGCGCGCGCTGATCCGCAACGCCGCCGTCTACCTTCTGGACGAGCCGATGTCGCAGCTCGAACCGCAGTTGCGGGCGCTGTTGCGCGCGCGCATCAAGGACTACCTCATCGCGCACAAGATGACGACCGTGGTCGTGACGCACGATCAGACCGAGGCGATTGCGCTCGCTGACCGCATCGCGGTGATGGAGAAGGGCGTCCTGCAGCAGTTCGCCACCCCCCACGATCTGCAGGAACGGCCGGCGAATCTGTTCGTGGCGTCGTTCATTGGCGAGCCGCCGATGAACCTGTTCCCCGCCGTGGCGAAGGACGGCAAGATCGCGGTGCTCAATGAGCGGCAGGAAGTGGCCTTTCACGTGCCGTTGGGCTCGGAGGCCGCCAGCAGGCTCGGCGACGGGAAGCGCATCATGGTCGGCGTCCGGCCGCACAGGATCCGCCTGGCGTCGGGCGGAGAGGTCACCGGCGCAACCTTGGTCGGCGAGGTGAGCTCGAACCATTGGCTTGGCGACCACTGCCAGGTCGGCTTCCAGGTGCGCGGCTGCTCTGTGATCGCGGTCGCCGGGCGCGATCTGCAGGCGCGTCCAGGCTCGCAGCTTCCTGTCGTCATCCCGGGCGAGGCGGTGCGCATCTTCGACGTCGACAGCGGCGCCGCCATTCTCCAGGATGCGGAACCTGCGGTTTCGCTCGTTGTCTGAAGCGAGAACCGGCTGCCTCAAGGCCGCTGGCGGCGGGTTCCGCCGGCTGGCTGCTGCTTTCCGCGCCGCCCGAGCGCAAGAGCGTAGACCGCGCCACGTTCTAAAAGCGAGAGCCTAGCGTTCACCGACGGACCGCGACTAGGAACAGGCGCGGGTAGGGCAGCAGCACCTTTCCGTCGGACTGCGCCGGATAGGCTTCCCGCAGGCCGTCGCGATAGCGGCTGAGGAAGGCGCAGCGCTCGTCGTCGCTCAGCCGCTCGAGGAACGGCTGCAGGGCGGAGCCGGCGAAAAAGTCCGCAACCCCCGCCGCACTGTCGAACATGTAGACATAAGTGGTCATCCACAGCTCTATCGCGGACGAGATCGGCTGCAGCCATTCGTAGTAGTCGTCGAGGGCGGCGATCAGCGGCTGCGTTTTGGCCACCGGCACGAGCCGCGACGACCACGGGCCCTCGGCGGCGACCATGCGCATGAGCGCGCGCGAGGATTCGACGGCATCTGCG
>NZ_JBKQOT010000903.1:0-17876 GCF_052145395.1 Roseiarcus sp. | reverse complement strand
GCCCGCTCCGCTATCGCCTCTACCGGCCGGAGAGTGAAGGACCGCATCCCGTGGTCGTCTACTATCACGGCGGCGGCTGGGTGCTGGGCGACGAAGGCTCCGACGATCCGTTCTGTCGCGACCTTTGCCGGCGCTCGGACATGATCATCATCAGCGTCGACTGCCGGCATGCGCCGGAGCACCGCTTTCCGACCGCCGCCGAGGACGGTCTGGCCGCGGCGCGCTGGGTCGCGACCAACGCCGCGTCGCTTGGCGGACGGGGGGCCCGATCCTGGTCGCTGGCTGGAGCGCCGGCGGCAACGTCGCGGCCGTCACGTGCCAGCTCGCGCGCGATCGCGGCGGTCCGGAGATCGGCGGCCAGCTGCTCGTCTGCCCCGTGATCGATTGCGACTTCACCCGCCCGTCCTACAGCGAAAACGCTGAGGGCTACTTCCTGACCCGCGCGCTGATGAACTGGTTCTGGGACCTCTACTGCTCGCCAGCCGACCGGACCGACCCGCGCGTCTCGCCGCTGCGCGGAAACTTCGCGGGCCTGCCGCAGGCCTTCGTCGTGACCTGCGAGTTCGATCCCCTGCGCGACGAGGGCGTCGCTTATGCGGACGCGATGGCCGCCGCTGGCGTTCCGGTTGAGCAATTGAAGGCGCGGACAGTTCCACATGACGTATTCGATGGTCGACATGATCATCACCGGCGCCGCCGGCCGCGCCCAGATGGCCCGCGCGCTGCGCCGCTTTGCAGGGCTGCCGGCAGAGCGGTCGCTCGGCGGGCAAGCGGCGGTAACCGCCGCGGCGGCGGAGTAGCATTGGCCACACGGCGCGTCCCGGCGGAGGGACCCCGCGCCCTCTCTCACGCCGCGCCCTCCGGCGGAATTTGATCTAATGCAGCTGCGTCCCCGCGTCGTCGCCGCGGGCGAGCCCGATGGTGGTGATCGCCACCAGCATTTCGGCGCGGGACTTCAGGTCGACCGACTCAAGCAACGCCTGCTTCTCCCGCGGGCCGCAGGGGCTCATCATCGACAGGCCGTTGACCAGCGCCTCGTTGGACGCCTTCTTGATGTCGCTCCAGACCACCTTGACCTCGTTGACCTCGGCGAAACGCCTGAGAGTCGACAAGAGCGACTCGCGGTCGACCGCCGCCTCGCCCGCGCCCTCGGTGAAATCTTCCGAGAAGGGCGCGTAATCGGTCATGGCGATGCGATACGGCGTCGCGTAGTGCATTTCTTCGGCGACGCGGAACCGCGCCACGCCCATCAAGGTCACAAAGCAGCGGCCGTCGCCGACTTCGGTGTATTGCACGATCCGGCCGGCGCATCCGACCGGATAGAGCTCCGGCGGCGGCCCCGCCGTCATCTCGGGCGCAGTCGGCTGGATGATGCCGATCAGCCGCTCGCCGCTCAGCGCGTCATCGAGCATGGCGAGATAGCGCGGCTCGAACACCGTCAGCTGGAGCGGTCGGCGAGGCAGCAATAGGGCGCTTTCCAGCGGAAAGAGCGGAATGGTGGCCGGCATGTCCGCCGGCCCGGCATACGTCCGATTGAGCTTCATCGCTGTCATTCCATCAACTCGCGACGGCCCGCTCAAGCCGTCCGCGAGTCTTTCCTTTCTAGAACCAGATCGCGGAAAGCTTGCGGCGGGCGGCGATTGACGCCGGGTCCATCAGGCCCCAGGCCTCGAACAGCTGCAAAAGCTGCTTGCGCGCCGCCTCGTCGTTCCACTTGCGGTCGCGACGAATGATCTCGAGCAGCTGATCGGCCGCGGCCTCCCGGTCGCCTTTGGCGGAAAGAGCCACGGCCAGGTCGTACCGCGCCTGATGGTTATTGGGGTCCGCCGTCACGGCCGCTTCGAGCGGCGCGAGTTCGCCGACGCTGGAGGCCTGCTCGGCGAGATTCACCGCGGCCAAAGCAGCGGCGATCGCCGGATCAGGCTCCTTGCCCGGCGCAGGCGGCGGGGCGGTCGCAAGCAGGGCCTTCGCCTCGTCGACATTGCCGGCCGCGACATGGAGCTTGGCGAGGCCGCCGATCGCCTTCACGTCCTCCGGGTTATCGGCCAGGATTTCGGCGTAGATCGACGCCGCGCCGGCCGCATCGCCCGTGGCCGCGGACTCCTCGGCTTCGGCGATCAGCTCCGCCGCGCCGCCCTTCAGCGGCCCGACCAGGCGCTCGATGAAGCCGCGGATCTGACTCTCCGGCAGCGCGCCCACGAAGCCGTCGACCGGCTGGCCCCGGTCGAAGGCGATGACGGCGGGAATCGACTGGATGCCGAGCTGACCGGGGATCTGAGGGTGATCGTCGATGTTCATCTTGACGAGGGCGACCTTGCCGCCCGAGTCGCGCACCGCCCTTTCCAGCGCCGGGGCGAGTTGCTTGCACGGGCCGCACCAAGGCGCCCAGAAATCGACCAGCACCGGCTTCTGCTGCGAGGCGGTGAGCACATCGGCGCGAAACGATGCCGTCGTCACCTCCTTGACCGGCGTCGCGGTCGCCGTCGCCCCGTTTCCGTTCGCCATCTTTCCTGATCTCCCGCCTGGTGGGGCGCGAGCCCCGCCAAATGTCCCGTTTCGCGGCCCTAGATGGAGGCGCGCAGCCGCTTATTCAACTGTTTCCGCGTCCCGTCCAAGTGCGACGATCACCGGCTCGTGCCTCGTCGCGCGCAAAAACCTGACGAGATCGCCGCTGGCGAGGCCCGTCGTGCGGGTGTTGACCAGCGGATGGAAATTGAGGCGCTCATGCGCCATCATCGCTTCGTCGAGGACGACGCTGACCCGCCCGTCCGCGTCGTTGATCGCGCCGAACGGCGTCACCGCGCCAGGCCGGACGCCCCAGACCTCCTCCAGAAGCTCCGCCGAGCCGAAAGACACCCGCCCCTGCCCGCCGATCCGCTCGTGCACGCGCTTCAGGTCGACCTCCGTCTCCTCGCCGAGCACCACCAGGAACAGCCGGCTCTTCTTGTCCTTGACGAACAGGTTCTTCGTATGCCCGCCGGGGATTTCACCGCGTAGCGTCTGCGATTCCTCGACGGTGAACAGCGGCGGATGCTCGACCGTCGCGGTCGAAATGCCGAGGTCTGCGAGATAGGCGAGAAGATCTTCTGGGGAAGCGGGCATGGGCCGGAAGCGGAGGAAACGGAAGGTTGGCGGCTTCGTAGCCCTTTCGGGCCGGGCCAGCAACAGGAGGCGGCCCCGCGAACGCTCGCGCTCCAGGACGTCATCCGCCGCGAGGATCGAGGCAATCCCCTGACGAGTTAGGGCGTACGGGCCATTCCGGGTCACGCGCCCGGCCATCAGAAAACGCTGGCGCCCCGGCGCGAAATCTGTATAAGCGCGCGATCCGCCGCCCCGATGGCCGGCGGTTTTTCCGTCGCGACCGACCTGGACGACATCCCGGCTCAGCCGTTTTTTTCGACAGGGGCGAGCCTGAGGCCGCCGCAAAATCAAGGAAAAGTTCGATGTCGATCACCACCGAGCGCAAGACCGCGCTCATCAACCAATATGCCCGCAAGGTCGGCGACACCGGTTCGCCGGAGGTCCAGATCGCGATCCTCACCGAGCGGATCGCCAACCTGACCGGCCACTTCAAGACCCACGTCAAGGACAACCACTCGCGACGCGGCCTGCTAAAGATGGTTTCGCAGCGCCGCACGCTACTCGACTACGTCAAGAAGCAGGACGAAGCGCGCTACAGGGCCCGGATCGAGCGCCTCGGCATTCGCCGCTACGCTCGAACCGCCGGGGTCGCCTCGCACGAGGCGTCCCCTTGACCCCACGCGGGCGGCGGCAGGGGCCGGCGTCCGCATTTTGACATGCGAGAGCCGCGCGTCATGGCAGGATCGCCGGGAGCTGGAGCTTGAGTTTCGCCCAGCCCCCCGCCGTCTTGCCGATGACGAGCCCGAAGAAGCGGGCGGCATGGACCGCAGGCTTTCGCATCCCACCTTAGGATGAAGAAAGATGTTTGACATTCAACGCGAAGAACTCGACTGGTGCGGGCGCAAGCTCGTACTGGAAACCGGACGCATCGCCCGTCAGGCCGACGGCGCCGTGCTCGCGACCTGGGGCGAGACCACCGTGCTCGCCACCGTCGTTGCGGAGAAATCGGCCAAGCCTGGCCAGGATTTCTTCCCCCTTACCGTCCACTATCAGGAGAAGACCTTCGCGGCCGGCCGCATTCCCGGCGGCTACCTCAAGCGCGAAGGCCGGCCGTCCGACCGCGAGACGCTGACGTCGCGCCTGATCGACCGCCCGATCCGCCCGCTGTTCCCCGACGAGTTCCGCTGCGATACCCAGATCATCGCGACAGTGTTGTCCTATGACCTCGAGTCGGATTCCGACATTCTGGCCCTGGTCGCCTCCTCGGCGGCGCTCACGTTGTCTGGCGTGCCGTTCATGGGCCCGGTCGGCGCGGCCCGCGTCGGCGTGATCAGGGGCGAGGTCAAGGTCAACCCGACGGTCGAGGAGATGAAGGACTCGACGCTCGACCTCGTCGTCGCCGGCACCGCCGACGCGGTTCTAATGGTCGAGTCGGAGGCCCAGGAGCTCAGCGAAGAGACCATGCTGAAGGCCGTGATGGCCGGCCACGCCGGCTTCCAGCCGGTCATCGACGCGATCATCCGGCTCGCCGAGAAGGCGGCCAAGGAGCCCCGCGAGCTCCCCCCAAGCGACCGCGCCGAGGTCGAGAAGGCCGTGCTCGAGGTTGGCGAGGTCGAGCTCCGCGCGGCGTACGCGATCACCCAGAAGCAGGAGCGCTACGCCGCTGTCGAGGCGGCCAGAGCGAAGGTGATGGCCGCGCTGGCGCCGGCTGACGGCGAGGCCAAATTCCCGGCCTCAGAGGTTGCCGAGGCGTTCCACAACGCCCAGGCCAAGGTCGTGCGCTGGAACATCCTCGACCACGGCCGTCGCATCGACGGGCGGGATCTCACGACCGTCAGGCCGATCCTGGCGCAGGTCGGGGTGCTGCCCCGCACCCACGGCTCGGCGCTCTTCACCCGCGGCGAGACGCAGGCCCTCGTGGTCGCGACGCTCGGCACGGGCGAGGACGAACAGTACGTCGACTCGCTCGACGGCACCTACAAGGAGCGTTTCCTGCTCCACTACAACGTCCCGCCTTATTCGGTCGGCGAGACCGGCCGGATGGGCACGCCCGGCCGGCGCGAGATCGGCCACGGCAAGCTTGCGTGGCGCGCGATTCACCCGATGCTGCCGACTGCGGCCGAGTTCCCCTACACGATCCGCGTCGTCTCCGAGATCACCGAGTCGAACGGCTCGTCCTCCATGGCCACGGTTTGCGGCTCGTCGCTGGCGCTGATGGACGCCGGGGTTCCGCTGAAGCGCCCGACCGCCGGCATCGCGATGGGCCTCATCCTCGAAGAGTCGCGCTTCGCGGTCCTCTCCGACATCCTCGGCGACGAGGACCACCTCGGCGACATGGACTTCAAGGTGGCCGGCACCAGCGAGGGCGTCACCTCGCTGCAGATGGACATCAAGATCGCCGGCATCACCGAGGAGATCATGCGGGTCGCGCTCGCCCAGGCGTGTGACGGCCGGTTGCACATTCTCGGCGAGATGAGCAAGGCGATCACCGGCGCCCGCGCGGAGCTCGGCGAGTTCGCTCCGCGCATTGAGACGATGAAGATCCCGACCGACAAGATCCGCGAGGTCATCGGCACGGGCGGCAAGGTGATCCGCGAGATCGTCGAGAAGACCGGTGCCAAGATCAACATCGAGGATGACGGCACGGTGAAGATCGCTTCCAGCGACGGCGCCAAGATCAGGGCGGCGATCAACTGGATAAAGTCGATCGCTTCGGAGCCGGAAGTCGGCCAGATCTACGATGGCACGGTGGTCAAGACCGTCGAGTTCGGCGCCTTCGTCAATTTCTTCGGCTCCAAGGATGGTCTCGTCCACATCTCCCAGCTCGCCAAGGGCCGGGTCGCCAAGACGACCGACGTCGTCAAGGAAGGCGACAAGGTCAAGGTCAAGGTCCTCGGCTACGACGACCGCGGCAAGGTGAAGCTGTCGATGCGCATCGTCGACCAGCAGACCGGCGCCGACCTCGAAAAGGCGCAGGCGGCGGAGACGGCGAACAACGCCGCCGACTGAGGCGCCTGAAGCATCTTCAAAAAGCGAAGCGGCGCCCGCCCGGCGCCGCTTCCGTTTCCGTTTTCTCGAACCCGGCCGTTTCAGCGCCGCAAGAGAATTCCTAAGTATGTTGTGCTTAACCTACCGGTAAGGTCGCCGCGCTATCCAAATGCGCGTCGAGCCGAAAATGGACACCCTCCATGAAAGTCAGTTTTTCCGCCGGTCTGGACGACGGCCCCGACCTGATCCCGATCGGGCGCGTCAAAGCGACCACGCGCTGGCGTGCCGCCGCCGAGCCGGGAACCGAGGAAGAGCGCCGGGCGGCGATCGGAACGCTCATCCGTGAAGCGGCCGAATACGACGCCGACGCTGTGATCGACGTCCGGTTCGAGGTGGACGGCGTCAAAGGCGTTGACATCGAAGGCGTCGCCCTGCAGCGCGTCACCGTCACGGGACTGGCGGTCCGCTTCGCGCGGGCGGCCTGACCGCGGGCCCGCACGGCCTACTCAGCGGCCTCGCGCAGCGCGGGCTCAGCCGTCTCTCGGCGGCGGAGCGCATCCTCGCGCTCGGTGATATAATTGCGGGTAATTGGAACCGCGCTCTGGCGCCTTGCGAGCTGGATCTGGAAGACCATGTGTCCGTCGACGCGGAAAGACGTTTCCGATCCGGCCAGATAGAACTCCCACATCCGGCAAAACCGTTCGCCGGCGATCTTCACCGCTTCGTCCCAGTTTGCCACGAACCGTTCCCGCCAGGCGCGCAGCGTCTCGGCGTAGTGCAGGCGAAGGATCTCGATGTCCGTGACGTAGAGCCCGGCGCGCTCGATCGCTGGAAGCACCTCCGACAGGCTCGGGATGTAGCCGCCGGGGAAAATATACTTGCGGATCCAGGCGTTGGTCGCCCCGGGCACGGAATTGCGCCCGATCGAGTGGAGCAGCATCACCCCGTCGTCCTTGAGCAGCCGGCGGACGTTCCGGAAATACTCGTCGTATCCGGCGACGCCGACATGCTCGAACATGCCGACCGAGACGATGCGGCCGAAGGTCTCCTCGACGTCGCGGTAGTCCTGCAGGCGGAAATCGAGCCGCTCGGCGAAGCCTGACCGCTCGGCGCGCGCCTTCGCCGCCGCGATCTGCTCCTCGGACAAGGTGACGCCGGTCGCCTTCCCCGCGCCGGCGACGCCAGCCAGATAGAGCGCCATGCCGCCGAAGCCACAGCCGATGTCGAGCACCGAATCGCCTTCGTCGATCAGGAGTTTGGCCGCGATATGGCGCTTCTTCGCCCTCTGGGCGTCGTCGAGCGATTGGCCGGGATGCTCGAAATAGGCGCAGGAGTACTGCCGGTCGGAGTCGAGAAAGAGCTCGTAAATCCGGATGTCATGGTCGTAGTGCCGGGCGATGTTCTGCTTTGCCCGCTTGCGGTCGTTGCGCTGATGGAAGCTGCGGAAAAGCACGCGGGCCCTTTCGATCGCCTTGACCCAGGGAAGCACTTCGAGCTTCGCGAGGTTCTTGGCGCCGAGTTCGAGAATGTCATACAGCGAGCCTTCGGTGACGACGAAGCGCCCTTCCATGTAGAGCTCGCCGAGATAGAAGGAAGGATCGATCAGCAGTTCTCGCTCCGCCGCCCGGTCAGTTAGGCGCGCCCCGAGCTTCGGCCCCGTGCCGTCGCCGAATGTGTGCCTGACGCCGTCCGCCGTCTCGACTTCCAGGTTGCCGGTCAGCACCAGCTTCCCAAGCAGCGTTGCAAACGTCTTAGCCATGCCGTGACACCCCGATCGCGCTGCGGCCGCACCCGCAGCGTCTACTTGCGGCTTAGGTTAGAGATTTTTGGCCGGACGTTTCAAGGCCGTCCGCGCCTATCCCGGGCAGTCTACGCGAATCGTCGGACCGCGTCTTGGTTTGGCCCCATTCGTCAGCGCATCACGACGCCGTTTTCCTTTCGCGGCTTTTGCGATAGACGACGGGCAAATCGGCTAAGGATTTCCAGTTCGTGCACTATGTTTCGACGCGCGGGACGGCGCCGACCCTCGGCTTCGCGGACGCGCTCCTGACCGGCCTCGCCCGCGACGGCGGACTCTACGCCCCGCTGACGTTGCCCGAATGGCGGCCGGAAGACATCCGGGCTCTGAGAGGCCTTCCTTACGCAAAAGCGGCCGTGCGGGTGATGTCCGAGTTCATCGATGGGGAGTTCGGCTCGGACGGGCTCGAGGAGATGACCGCAGACGCGTATGCGGGTTTCCGTCATGCGGCGACGGCCCCGATCGTCCAGATCGGGCCCGATCTGTTCGCGCTCGAACTGTTCCACGGTCCGACCCTGGCGATCAAGGACTTCGCCATGCAGTGGCTGGGGCGCGCGATGAACCGCGTCCTCACCGAACGCGGCGAGCGGGCGACCATCCTCGGCGCGACATCGGGCGACACCGGAGCGGCCGCGATCGAAGCGTTCGGCGGACTGACGCAGACCGACGTCTACATTCTTTATCCGCAGGGACGCGTTTCCGACGTCCAGCGGCGCCAGATGACTTCGGTCGGGAAGGCCAACGTCCATGCCCTGGCGATCGACGGCACGTTCGACGACTGCCAGCGCCTGGTCAAAGAGCTGTTCGGCGACCTCCGCTTCCGCGACGAGATGAGCCTCTCGGGCGTCAACTCGATCAACTGGGCGCGCATTCTGGCCCAGATCGTCTATTATTTCGTCGCCGCCGTGGCTCTCGGCGCCCCCGAGCGGGCCGTCTCGTTCGCCGTTCCAACCGGCAACTTCGGCGACATCCTGGCGGGCTATTACGCCAAGCGCATGGGCCTGCCGGTCGAGCGGCTGATCATCGCGACCAATGAGAACGACATTCTGGCGCGGACGCTGGAAACCGGGCGCTACGAGCCGCGCGGCGTGAGGGCGACGCAGTCGCCGTCGATGGACATTCAGGTGTCGTCGAACTTCGAGCGGCTCATGTTCGAGGCGTCCGGCCAGGATCCGGAAACCGTGCTGAGGCAGATGGCCGATTTCGCTTCTGACGGCTGGTTCGCGGTCCCCCCCGCGATTCTCGAGCGAATTAAGGCCGATTTCGCCGCCGAGCGCGTCGACGAGGCGGCCTGCGCCGCCGAAATGACGCGGGTCTGGCGCGACTGCGAACTGGTCATCGATCCGCATAGCGCCGTCGGCGTCGGCGCAGCCCGTCGCGCGCTCGCGGCCTCCCCGGCGACGCCGATGGTGGCGCTGGGCACCGCGCACCCGGCCAAGTTCCCGGACGCGGTCGAAGCGGCGACCGGGGTCCGCCCCGCGCTGCCCGCCCATCTCGCCGACCTCATGGAGCGGCGCGAGACGATCATCGCGCTCGCCAACGACAAGGCGGCGGTGGCGGACTACCTCCGTCAAACCGCGAGAGCGCCGGCGTGAGCGTGCGGACCACGACGCTGCCTTCGGGCCTCGCCGTCGTCACGGACGAGAGCGCCCACGTGCGCACGGCCGCCGTCGGCGTTTTCGTCGCCGCGGGCTCGCGCCACGAGAGCGTCGCCGAACACGGCCTGTCGCATCTCCTGGAGCACATGGCCTTCAAAGGCACCCGGCGGCGGAGCGCGCGCGACATCGCCGAGGCGATCGAGGACGTCGGCGGCGACCTCAACGCGGAGACCGGGGTGGAGCGGACGGGCTATTTCGCCCGGGTGATCGGGACCGACGTCGGCCTCGCGCTCGACGTGATCGGCGACATACTCACCGAAAGCCTGTTCGATTCGGCCGAGCTCGAGCGCGAGAAGAACGTCATCGTCCAGGAAATCGGCGCGGTCGAGGACACGCCCGACGATTACGTTTTTGATTTGCTGACCGCCTGCGCCTGGCCGGACCAGGCGATCGGACGCCCGATTCTCGGCACGCGAGAGGGGGTCGGCGCCTTCGACCGCGAGGCGGTCGACCGCTACCTGCGCCGGCACTACGGCGCGTCATCGATCGTGGTCGCCGCGGCCGGCGCGGTCGAACACGACGAGATCGTCGCGCTGTCGGCCGAGCGGCTCGCCGGACTGCCCAGCGCTGAGGCCGCGGGACTTCAGCCCGCCGATTATCGCGGCGGAGAAGCTCGCCTGCGCCGAAAACTCGAGCAGACTCACGTTGTCGTCGCCTTCGAGGGCCGGCCGATCGGCGCGCCGGAACACGATGCCGCGCATGTTTTTGCGGCTGCGACCGGCGGCGGGATGTCGTCGCGCCTGTTCCAGGAGGTGCGCGAGAAGCGCGGTCTCGCGTACTCGATTTACTCGTTCCATTGGGATTACTCGGACACCGGGCTCTTCGGCTTCTACGCCGGCTCCGCCGACCGCGACGCGGCCGAGGTGGTCGCAGCCTCCCTCGACTGCCTGGCCGAGGCTGCGCACAAGCTTGGCGACAACGAGATCCGGCGCGCCAAGGCGCAGATGAAGGTTTCGATCCTGGCCGCGCTCGAATCGCCGGGCGCGCGGGCCCAGCAACTCGGCCGGCAGATGCAGATCTACGGCCGTCCTCTGTCGCTCGACGAGATGATCGCGCGCGTGGAGGCGATCTCCACCGAAGACGTTCGCAAGACCGGCGCGGCCATGCTTAGATCAGCGCCCACGGTCGCCACGATCGGCGGCGCCGTCGCCAGGGTTCACGGCCGAGCCAAAGTCGCCGAGGCGCTGAGGGGAGTCTGATGGCGCTTTTCGGCCTGACACGAACCGCCAATCCCGAACCGTTGCTGCGCGGCGACGGGCTCTACCTGCGCCCGGCGACTCCCGCAGACTTTTCCGCTTGGTCGCAACTCAGGGCGGCGAGCCGCCCCTTCCTCGAACCGTGGGAGCCGACCTGGCCCGACGACGACCTGACGCAGGCGGCGTTCCGACGCCGCCTCAAGCGCCAGGAAGAGGACATCGCGCGCGACGAGGCCTATCCCCTTCTGATATTCGACCAGACCTCCGACCAGCTGCTCGGCGGCGTGACGCTGGGGGGAGTGCGTCGCGGCGTCTCCCAGACCGGGACGCTCGGCTACTGGATGGGCGCAGCCCACGCCGGCAAGGGACGTATGACCCGTGCCGTCTCGGCGACTGTCGAATTCGCCTTCGGCAAGCTGCGGCTCCATCGGGTCGAGGCGGCCTGCATCCCCGACAACGCGCCGTCGATCGCGCTCTTGCAGAGCAACGGCTTTCACCGCGAGGGCTACGCTCGCGGCTATCTCAAGATCGATGGCGCGTGGCGCGATCACGTTCTGTTCGCGCTCATCGAGAGCGACGCGCGGACAAGAGCAACGGCGGCCTGATTTGTCCGATTTCGAATTGCGCGCCGTCATGTCGAACCTCCGTCACCCCCAACCGGACGCCGGGCGCGCGCGGCTCATCGTCGCAGCGCTGCGCTTCCTCGTCATGCTGGCGCTCGTCCTTTCGGCCTGCCGGCCCGCGCTGGCGGTCCAGTCGGTGCGGGTGTCGGCCGATTCCGACGCCATCGACCTCACCCGCGCCGTGGAGCATTACGGCGCGCAGGGCGACCGAATTCAGGTGTCGACGGCGCCGGGCGCCGACGGCATCGTCCGGCGCATCGAGGTCAGCGCGCTCGAGGCGGGCGCCCAGCCGGCCTGGATCGTGTTCGCGCTGACCAACGATTCCGACGAGCAACTGAGCCGTCTCATCGTCGCGCCCCACTTCCGCCTGGTCGGATCGGGGGTCGTCTGGCCAGATCTTGGCTCCTCCCGCATCACCACGATCACCGCGAGCCAGGGTCAGGCGCCCGAGCGGGAGGATAACGCCCAGGCGGACGTGTTCCGCCTGACCCTCGATCCGGGAACGACAGTGACCTATGTCGCCGAGCTGCGCACCCCCTCGCTGCCGCAGATCTATCTGTGGGAGCCGGACGCGTTCAAGGACAAGTCGACCAGCCTCACCCTCTACGAAGGCATCCTCATCGGCATCGCTGGCCTCCTTGCGCTGTTCCTCACGATCGTGTTCGTCGTGCGCGGCGCGATGATCTTCCCTGCCGCCGCGGCGCTGGCGTGGGCGGTGTTCATCTATGTCTGCATCGACTTCGGCTTCTGGCGGAAGATGTTCGGCCTCGAGGACGCCTCGGAGCGGATCTGGCGCGCGGGGGTCGAGGCGACCATCGCCGCGACCCTGATCGTCTTCCTGTTCGCCTATCTCAACCTCCGCCGCTGGCACGTGCGCTATATGCATTTCGCGCTCGTATGGCTCCTGGTCATGGCCTCGGTCGTCGCGCTTTCGGTGTTCAACGCGCCGATCGCGGCGGGCGTCGCGCGCATCTCGATCGCGACCGTCGCGGGCGTCGGCCTGCTCCTCATCCTGAGTCTTGCGGCGCGCGGCTCGGACCGGGCGGTGATGCTGATCCCAACCTGGTACCTGCTCGCCGTCTGGGTCGTGGCGGCGGGCGCCGCGGCGCTCGGTTATCTCACCAACGACCTTGCCGCGCCGGGGCTTGTTGGCGGCCTGGTTCTGATCGTCATGCTGATCGGCTTCACTGTGATGCAGTTCGCCTTCTCCGGCGCCCGTGGGAGCGGGGACGGCGGCGCCGACGCGGAGCGACGCTCGCTGGCGATGGCCGGCTCCGGCGAAGCAATCTTCGATTGGAACGTGGTCAGTGACGAGATCAGCGGCAGCGATGCGCTCGAGAGCCAGCTCGGCCTCAAGCGAGGCGCCCTCGCAGGGCCGGCCGTCGGTTGGCTCGACGTGCTGCATCCGCTCGACCGCGACCGCTATTCGCTCGCGCTCGACGGGCTCTTGCACCAGCGCTCCGGACGGATCAACCATGAGCTCCGGCTGCGCGGCGCCGACGGTCATTATTTCTGGTACATGCTGAAGGCGCGGCCGGTCGTCAGCGCAGACGGAGAGGTCGTGCGCGTCGTTGGATCGCTCGCCGACGTCACCGAGCTCAAGTCGGCCGAGGAGCGCATGCTCCATGACGCCATCCACGACAACCTGACCGGCCTGCCCAACCGCGAGCTGTTTTACGACCGCCTCGATGCGGCCGTCCACCAGGCGCAGAAGCCGGGGGCGACGGGGCCGATCGCGCTGGTCGTCGACATCGACGACTTCAAGCGCATCAACGACTCCTACGGCCTGTCGATGGGCGACTCGACGCTGCTGGCGATCGCCCGCCGGATTGGTCGCGACCTCAAACCCGGCGACACGCTCGCCCGACTCGTCGGCGACCAGTTCGGCGTCGTTATTCTCTCCGATCCGCCGGCCGACTTCGGGGCGCGGCTCGACGCCCTCCGGACGGCGCTCTCGGCGCCGATCAGTTTCGGCGAACGGGAAATAGCGCTCACGGTGTCGATCGGCGCGGCGGTCTTCGATCCGAAGCTCCACGCCAAGGGCGGCGATCTCATCGCCGACGCCCAGCTCGCCCTGGCGAACGCCAAAAAGGCCGGCGGCGACCGGGTCGAGCTGTTCACGCGCGTCATGCGGTCGCAGCGCTCGGACCGGCAAACGCTGGAAAACGACATGCGCCACGCGCTCGAGCGCGGCGAAATCATCGTGCTGTTCCGGCCGATCGTGCGTCTCGAGGACCGGACCGTCGCAGGCTTCCAGGCGCTGACCCGCTGGCGCCACCCGAAGCTCGGCGTCCTCGACGAGAGCGAATACGGCCCGGCGGCCGAGGCCAGCGGCGCCGCGATCGACATCGGCGCCTTCGCCCTGGAAATCGCCGCTCGCGAACTCGCCGCCTGGCAGAAGGCGCTCGAGGTCAATCCCCCGATCTTCGCCACCGTCGGCGCGTCGACGCGACAGATGCTGGCGCACGATCTTCTGACCGACGTCCGCTCCGCGCTTGGCCGCCATTTCGTCCAGCGCGGCTCGCTGAAGATCGCCGTCGCCGAGAACCTGGTGATGGAGAATCCGGAATACGCGGCGGTCCTGTTGCGGCGGGTGCGCGAGGTCGGCGCGGCGCTGATGCTCGATCGCTTTGGCGCCGGCTACACCTCGCTCGGGCACCTGCCGCAGTACCGCTTCGACGCCATGCGAATCGACGCGTCGCTGGTTCGACCGAACGCCTTCGGGCAGCGCTCGCCGATCCTGCGCTCGGTTATCGCCATGGCGCACGAGATGGGCATGGACGTCATCTCGGAGGGGGCGGACACGGAGTCGGACGCGGTCGAACTCGCCCAGATCGACTGCCAGTTCGCGCAGGGAGCGGCGTTCGGCCAGCCGATGAGCGCGGCCGCCGCGCGCAAGCTGATGGGCGCTGAGCCTGCCTGAGCCGACCGGTCCTGCCTCGCGACCTCCGAGCGGATCACCCGGCCACTGGTCCCCAAAGGACGAGCATCACGCGAAACGCCTCCTTGCCGACCACCTCGCTGTGGGATATCCTTACCTCCCAGGAGGGATATACCATGCCGCTCTACATCAAAGACCCCGACGTGGCGGAAATGGCCGAGAGGCTTCGAAAACTCACGTCCGCGCGCACGAAGACGGAAGCGGTGCGGCAGGCGTTGAAGAGCGCGCTGAAGGTGGCGGCGCAGCAGCGGTCCTTGTCTGAAAATCTGCGCGACGCGGTCGCCATTGCGCGGCAGATCGGCCCCCGCGACCCGGACTTCGACCAAAAGCGCTTCAGCGACGACATGTGGGGACAGTAATGGTCGTCGACGCATCGGCCATAGTCGCCATTCTGGTCGAAGAGCCGATGGCGGGCGCGGTTGCAGGCGCGATCGAGCACAGTCGAGGTCCCTTCGCGGTTTCGCCGCTGACCGTGTTCGAAGCCGCGCTCGCAATGGCGCGAGCTCGCGGCTCGCGGCGCCGCGCCTCGACTCGCGAGGATATCGAGACGGCGCTGGCGGCCGTCGAGAAGCTCATCGAGGCGCTTCAGGCGGAGGAGGTTCCGGTCTCGGCGGACCTCGCGCGGGCGGCCATCGCCGCCGCGGCCCGGTTCGGGCGTGCTGTCGGTCATCCGGCGGATCTCAATTTCGGCGACTGCTTTTCCTATGCTCTCGCCACGGCGCGCGAGGACGCCCTGCTGTTCATCGGCGACGACTTCGCTCAGACCGATGTCCGGAGCGTGCTCGCCGACCCGCGGCCGCGGCGCGGAGCCGTGTGAAAGCCGGGGACAACCGCGTCCCGTCCTTGCCAAACCTCACGGCGCGGCCAATCTGAGCCCCATGAAATTCTCGCCTGCCTTTCTCGACGAGATCCGGGCCCGGCTTCCGGTCTCGGAAGTCGTGGCGCGACGCGTGAAGCTGCGCAAGCAGGGGCGGGAGTGGGCGGGCCTGTCGCCGTTCAACGCCGAGAAGACGCCGTCATTTTTCGTCAACGACCAGAAGGGCTTCTATCACGACTTCTCCTCCGGCCGGCACGGAGACATTTTTCGGTTCGTCATGGAGACGGACGGCCTGAGCTTCCCGGACGCCGTCGAGCGGCTGGCCGGCATGGCGGGCGTGCCAATGCCGCGGCCGACCGGCGCCGAGGTCGAACAGGAGAAGAAGCGCGCCAGCCTCCTCGACGTCCTGGCGATGGCCGCCCACCTGTTCGAGGCCAGTCTCCATGAGCCAGTGGGCGCCCGGGCGCGCGGCTATCTCTCCGACCGCGGGCTCGGTCCCGCGGTGCAGCAACGCTTCTCGCTCGGCTATTCCGCGCCCGACCGCTTCGCCCTGCGCGACGCGCTGGCCGCAGAGGGCGTCGGCGCCGATCAGATGATCGAGGCCGGGCTCCTCATCCACGGCGAAGGGATCGCCGTTCCGTACGACCGCTTCCGCGACCGGGTGATGTTCCCGATCCACGACCGCTCCGGCAAGGTCATCGCTTTCGGCGGCCGGGCGATGGAGCCGGGCGCCAAGGCGAAGTACCTCAACTCGCCGGAGACGCCGCTCTTCCACAAAGGCTCGCTGCTGTTCAACCACCATCGGGCGCGAAAATCCGCGCACGACAAGGGCGAGATCGTGGTGGTCGAGGGCTATGTCGACGCGATCGCGATGAGCGAGGCGGGCTTTCCCAACGTCGTCGCGCCGCTCGGCACGGCGCTGACCGCCGACCAGTGCGCCCTCCTTTGGGCGATGGCGGACGAGCCGATCCTGTGTTTCGACGGCGACAACGCCGGGCGCAAGGCGGCGTTCCGCGCAATCGAGACGGCTCTGCCGCTGATCGGCGCCGGAAAAAGCCTGCGCTTCGCCCTTCTCCCCGAGGGGCAGGACCCCGACGATCTTTTGCGGACCAGCGGCGCGCCGGCGATGGCCGAGGCGCTGAAGGGCGCGCGGCCGTTCGCCGACATGCTGTTCTTGCGCGAGAGCGAGGCGAGGCCCCTCGACACGCCGGAGAGCCGCGCGGCGCTCGAGCGCCGGCTCGTCGACGCGGTCGCCGCGATCGGCGACGAGACGCTGCGCCGCCATTACCAGGCCGACATGAAGCGGCGGCTCCTTTCGCTGTTCGGCGAAGACCGTCCCCCTGCCGGCGCGCGCGGCGGGCCGCGGCGCTCCGGCGTCGACCGGCGCGGAGCCTTTCCGCAGCGCGGGCCGCGAGTCGGCGTCGCTCAGGCGCCGCTGCCGCCTCAGGAGCGCCTCGCCCGCCAGGCCCGCGAGCCCGCCCGCGAGATCGTCATCGTGGCCGTCGCCCTCGGTCATCCTGCGCTGCTTGAGGCCCACTGGGAGGAGTTCGCGACGCTCGAATTCGCGGCGCCTAAGCTCGCCGCGTTCCGCAACGCGCTCGTCGCCGCGCCGCCGGAGGCGATGGACTCGCCGGAGGCTCTGGCTCAGGCGCTCACAATCGCGGGCCTCAACGCGGAACGCGAGCGCATCCTGGCCGAGGCCGCCAAGACGCCGACCTGGTGGTGCCTGCGGCCGGAAGCGGCGCCCTCCGACGCCGAGCACGTTCTCAGGCAGAGCCTGGCCTTGCATCGGCGGACGGGCGCGTTAAATAGGGAGCTGAAACTCGCGGAGCGGTCGCTGGCTGACGAGCCAAACGAGCAAAATTTCGCCCGATTGCTGGACATCAAGGCGCACATGGCCGATCTCGCGCACGCCGAAGCGGCGATCGATGGCTTTGGCGAGCTGTCAGGGCGTCCCTCGTCGTCGATCTGACTGGAGACGCGATGGAGTGAGGCCGAGAGCGCGCTTCGCGGGGGGATGAGATTGATCGACGCCGTCGGCTCCGGACGCCGCCCGGAACCGGCGGCGAATTGATGCGTGAGATAGGCGGCGCGCGGACGCCCGCGCCGCCCCGAACAGGACCACTTCCGCGCCCGGCGCGGACCGACGGAGATTTCGATGGCCAAAAAGGACGAGGCGAAGGGCGAAGGCGAAACCGCGGCCGTCGAAACGACCGACAGCCCGCTTCTCGATCTGACCGACGCCGCCGTCAAGCGACTGCTCAAGCTCGCCAAGAAGCGCGGCTGGGTGACGCAGGACGAGCTGAACGCCGTCCTGCCGTCTGAAGAGATCTCTTCCGACCAGATCGAAGACATGAACGCGATGCTCAGCGAGATGGGCATCAACGTCGTCGACAGCGAGGACGCGGAAGAGGCCGAGAAGGAGTCGGCCGACCCCGCCGAAGACGAGGAGAGCGAGGGCAGCGAGATCGTCGAGGCGAGCCGTTCGACGGCAGTCGCGACCCGCAGTTCCGAGCCGAGCGAGCGCACCGACGATCCGGTGCGCATGTACCTGCGCGAGATGGGCTCGGTCGAGCTCCTGTCGCGCGAGGGCGAAATCGCCATCGCCAAGCGCATAGAGGCCGGCCGCGAGGCGATGATCGCGGGCTTGTGCGAGAGTCCGCTGACCTTCCAGGCGATCATCATCTGGCGGGACGAGCTCAACGAAGCCAAGATCCTGCTGCGCGACATCATCGATCTCGAGGCGTCCTACACCGGGCCCGACGGCAAGAAGC
>NZ_JBKQOT010000902.1:0-2772 GCF_052145395.1 Roseiarcus sp. | reverse complement strand
CCTGCAGGTCGAGCATCCGGTGACGGAGCTAGTCACCGGCGTCGATCTCGTCGAGGAGATGATCCGCTCCGCCGCGGGCGAAAAGCTGCGCCTAACCCAGGAAGACGTGAAGCTCACCGGCTGGGCGGTCGAGAGCCGCGCCTACGCCGAGGATCCGACCCGGAACTTCCTGCCTTCGACCGGTCGCCTCGTGCGCTATCGGCCGCCCGCGGAGGGCTCGCATGACGGGGTGACCGTGCGCAACGACACGGGCGTCTTCGAAGGCGGCGAGATCTCAATCCACTACGATCCGATGATCGCCAAGCTCGTCACCCACGCGCCGGACCGTCTCAGCGCCATCAAGGCCCAGGCGACTGCGCTCGACTCCTTCGTCATCGACGGAATCCGGCACAACATCCCGTTCCTCTCGACGCTGATGCAGCATCCGCGCTGGCGCGAGGGACGGCTGTCGACCGGCTTCATCGCGGAGGAGTTCCCCGACGGGTTCCAGCCGCTCGTCGCCGAGGGTGAGACGGAGCGGCGGATCGCGGTGGCCGCGGCCCACATGGATCACGTTCTGAACGTGCGCAAGCGCCGCATTTCCGGCCAGTTGCGCGCGCCCGAGTTGCTCGTCTTCGACACCAAGCGCACGGTCGCGCTGGCCAAGAGCCGGATCGAGCTCGAGGTGGAGCCGAGGGCGGACGGCCTCACGGTCGCCTTCGCCGACGGTCGCAGGGCCTATGTCGAGTCGGACTGGAAGCCGGGCGACCTCTTGTGGTGCGGCAACATCGACGACGCGGCGATCGCGGTTCAGACCCGCCCGATCCCAAACGGATATCGTCTGTCCCACGCCGGCGTCGACGTGGACGCGCGCGTCTACACCCGCCGCGAGGCCGAACTCGCCGCGCTGATGCTCGAGCGCAAGGGCGCCGACGGCTCGAAGATGCTGCTCTGCCCGATGCCGGGCCTCGTCAAGTCGATCGCGGTCAGGCCGGGACAGGAAGTCAAGGCGGGCGAGCAGCTCTGCATCGTCGAAGCGATGAAGATGGAGAACGTGCTCTCGGCGGAACGCGACGGCACCATCAAGACGGTCCTGGCCAAGGAGGGCGATTCGCTGGCGGTCGACGCGGTCATCATGGAATTCGCGTGAGGCCGGCCCATCGGCTGATCTCGTCGGGGTCGCCGTTCGAGCGGACGTACGGCTATTCGCGCGCGGTCGTCTCGGGCGACGAGATTCACGTTTCGGGCACGACGGGCTACGACTACGAAGCGATGACCATGCCGGACGACCCGGCCGAGCAGGCGCGCGCGATCTACGCGACCTTAGCCGAAGTGCTGAAGGAGGCCGGGGCGGAACTGCCGGACATCGTGCGCCTGCGCACCTACGTCACTGACGCGGCCTTCTGCGAGCCGGTGCTCGAGGTCCAGGGCGAGGTGTTCGGGGACATCCGGCCGGCGGCGACGATCGTGGTCGTGTCTCAGCTTCTGAAACCGGAGATGAAGGTCGAGGTCGAGGCGGACGCGCGGGTCAACCGCCGTTCGTGAGAATTTGTCCCGCGTGGGAATGACGGCGGCCGGCGAGCGGCCGCCGCTTTCGGCGGCGTCAGCCGGCCTTCTTGGTCCAGAGCGCGCACCAGCCGTTCGGCGCGATCTCGCCGTCGACCATCTTGCAACTGTTCGGGGCGACGAAGAAGTTGCAGCCGTCGCACTGCTTGCCGTCCTTCGGCTCGGCCTGATACTTCGCCGCGGCCTGCGCCATCTTCGCCTCCGCGCCGGTCGTCATCAGCGCCAGCACCGGCGCCGCGGCGGCGGCGGCGAGGAGAACCGTTCGACGGCTCAGTCCCTTTTCACATTCACTCATGATCGCCTCTTTGAGATTGGATCGCGACTTCACTGCGTTCGCGTCATGCCCCGCAACGCGGCGTCATTCAACAACCGCGCGCCGCGGCTAATCGGCGCACGCCGACTATACGATAGAAAGCCGAATCTGGATGAGCGACGTTCGTATCAGTGGGAGCTGAATACGCGATAAGTCTATCGAATTGCTGGAATTCTGCGCGCGCGACTCTGACGAAAGCCGTCCGACGTGGCTTTAGAGCAGATTGCAGTTCCGTCGAATTGCGCTTTGGTGACGCGGTCGCGGACCGCGTCCGCCACGATCAGCGATCGCGGCTACAGCGGCGCCTCGATCCAACCGTCCAATGCTTTAGCTGTACACCAGCCGATGGCGCCCATCGCCTCCGCCGGGTAAGTTGACCGCCTCGGCGCCGCCCGCACTTTGACGGCGCGGCGTCAAAAAAACCAGCGGACCTTTGCTCTTGACTGTCACCATCTACCACAATCCGAAATGCACGACCTCACGCAACGTGCTGGCGATGATCCGCGAGCGCGGCGAGGCGCCGGTCGTGATCGAGTATCTGAAGACGCCGCCGACCCGCGGAAGACTGAAGGAGCTGATTGCGGCGATGGGCGTTCCCGCCCGTTCGCTTTTGCGCCGCAAGGAAGCGCCGTACGCGGCTCTCGGCCTCGACGATCCCGCGCGCACTGATGACGACCTGATCGGCGCGATGGTCGCGAATCCGATTTTGATCGAACGGCCGATCGTCGTGACGGAGAAGGGCGTCCGCCTCTGCCGGCCCAAGGAGAAAGCGCTCGAAATCCTGCCTTAGACCGAACTTCCGAGTTGCGTTTCGCGGGAAGGTGCGGGTTTGTGCGGGGTTGCGGGGATTTGCGGCGAATTTGTAGGCATGTAATTAGGTTATTGACTGCGCCGGGACGTCGTGATTCAAGCTG
>NZ_JBKQOT010000901.1:0-13865 GCF_052145395.1 Roseiarcus sp. | reverse complement strand
CAGCAGCGCCAGCAATTCAGCGCGCTGGCGAGGCGAAAGAAACCCGCCGCGAATCATGCCTCCAGCCGAATCCGAAAACCCTTCCGACGCAAGCCCCTTTTCGCCCCCTCAATGAGTCCGGGTATAGGATGTCATCCTTCGCCCCTCGGCGGCGTCTGCTTGCACGAGCAGCCAGGGCGCGTGGCAGATGGCGGCGACCAGTCTGCCGCTGTCCAGGAAAGCCCGAACGACGCGCATGGCGCTCTCGTCGACGCGGAGCTTGTCGGGATTGATGACCCCGCCGGGCAGGACGAGCGCATCGTAGCCCTCGGGCCTGGCGTCGGCGATCTTGAGGTCGGCCGGCGCGGTCTCGCCCCAGTCGGTCTTGTTCCAGCCGCGGATGGGTGATCCGGTCGGCGTCGCGACGTCCACCTTCGCCCCGGCCTTGCGGAGTGCGTCGCGAGGAACTGTCAACTCGAGCTGCTCGAAGCCGTCGGCAGCGAGAATCAGGAAGCGGGCGTTGCGAATGTCGGGCATGGGGATCTCCAGGTGAGGCGCAGCCCCCGGGCGCCCAACTGCGCATGGCGGCGATTGTTCCTGGATTAACCGTCCCTTAACCGTCCGCCCCCTTCGGGACCGGCTGCGGTCGGACGCGAGGAACAAAGGACTGCCGGACGCATTGCTGTGAGAGAGATGGAGACTTTGATGCCCACCCAGAAGCCCGGCGAGGGGATTCCGACCCCGGAGCCCGACGTCATCCGGCCGCCCGCTCCGCCGGAGACGCCTCCGCCGGATTTTCCGGCCGAGGTCCCCGCGCCCGAGCCCGACGTCATCTCGCCGTCGGACCCGCAGGAGTTGCCGCCGCCGGGCCCTGAGGTAACACTGCCCGACGGACCCTAGGGCCGGTGCAGGAGCAGTCCCTCTTTCTAATTGAGCAACCCCTGATGAACCGGATCGTCGGAGGGTTCGTCGTGGCGCGCCCGGGCGCCCGGCTCTCGCGTGGTCGTTCGGCCGCGGGTTCGGGTCTTCACAGGGCCGAATCGAGCGGCGAGAGGAATCGCGAGCGGAGGCGGGCGCGCCGCGGCGCGACCCAGGCTTGCTCAGGCGGCTGCTCTCGCCCGCCGGTCGAAGAACAGGGCCTGGCTCACCGCCGAGCGCACCGTATCCGCATTGAACGGCTTACAGAAGGAAGACTGGCTCCGGCCGGTTCCCCGCGGATCCGAGGAAGATGCCCGGATGCTCGGTGACGAACACCACCGGCTTGCCTTTCTTGCCGACGATTTCGTTGACCGCGTCGATGCCAGAGCTGCCGTCGGCGAGCTGGATGTCGGCGACGATCAGCTCGGGCTCCCGCTCGGCCGCGAGCGCGACGGCCTGGCGGCGAGTCCGGACCACCCCCACGACCTGATGGCCGAGATCCTCCACGATATGTTCGAGGTCCATCGCGACGATCGGTTCGTCTTCGATGATCATGACCCGCGCAGCGAGCTCGCGCGCGAGGTCGCCGGCGCCGCGCGCCAGCAGGCTATTTACCCGACCGCGACCGACGTCCATGATCGCCGCGACCTCTGCGACCGAGAAGCTCTCGACCGTGTGCAGGAGGAAAGCCTGGCGCGTCTGCGGCGAAAGCGCTGCGAGTTTGCGATCGACGGCCGACGCCAGCGCCGCGTCGTAATCCGGATCGTCGCGGCAGGTCGCGGGCCATACCTTCAGAAACGCATGGTACAGCGCCATCCTGGGCGGGATGTCGCGCCGGAACGCGCGCGGCTCGGCGATGAGGTATTCGAGGGTCGCAGCGACGTAGGCGTCTCCGCTCTCCTGGCTTCCGTTGAGAGCGCACGAAAAACGCCGGAGATAGGGGAGCGATTGCCCAATTTCGTTCGAGATTGGCATCGATTCATACCCTCCTGGCCAGCCGAGCCGTCGCATGACGGCGTCCCCGCCGGCTTCCCCGCGCCTACTTAGCTTGCCACTAGACTGGTAGTAAGCAATTGTGGAAAATACCTAGGTTCCGCCTCTTGAAGTCGGCGACACCGAAGTGACAAGATTCAGGGCTTCAAGCGCTTCGCGCCGGACCTATCGGTCGCTGACCCTGGTCGACCGCCACTGATGAGGTTTCGAAGAGGACAACATGGCCAAGTCGAACGCCTTGGAAGATCGGTCTGCTGCTCCGCCGGCGCTCGACGCGGCGCCGCTCGACGCGATCGGGCGCGCCCTGAAGGCCCATTATGACGACCTTCTCCAGGCGCCGCTCCCGGCCCGGTTCGAGGAACTTCTCTCCGGGCTCGACGCGGCGGGCGAGGCGCGAGGCAAAGCGCGGGGCGCCGCGCGTCGTTAGGGCGCTGCTTTTGCGCAGCCATTGGCTGCGCCGCGCGCCTCACCATGAAGGCAATGCGCATGGCGCTCTTCCCAAGATCAACACTGTCGCCTGAATGGAACCGTAAGCGGCGACGTGCGTTTCTTTGCTCGGCCCCCGACCGCGCCGGCGGCCTCTGGCGATCTCGGGCGCGGGAGACGCTCTTGCATGAGAAGTGGTGGAGCGCGTTCGGCGTCGACAGACTTGTCGAACCCGTGAAGAGGCTCTGAAGCCATGGCGCCGCGCGCCTTCTGGAAGGGCTATCTGAAACTGTCGCTGGTCACGTGCCCCGTCGCGCTTTCGCCGGCGACAAGCGACAGCGAGAAGATTCGCTTCCACACCCTCAACCGCAAGACGGGAAACCGCGTCGTTAGCCGGTACGTCGACGAAGAGACCGGGCGCAGGGTCGAGGAGGACGACGAGGCGAAGGGATATGCCCGCGGGGAAGCCGATTATCTCATTCTGGAGGACGAGGAACTTGAGTCCGTCCGGCTCGACAGCGCCCGCAGCATCGACATCGAAGGCTTCATGCCGCGCGACAGCATCGACTGGGTTTGGTGCGACACGCCGTTCTACCTGGCGCCCGACGATCCGGTCGGCGAGGAGGCCTACTGCGTCATCCGCGACGCCATGCGCTCGACGGGGACGATCGGCGTGTCCCGGCTCGTTCTCTATCGTCGCGAGCGCGCGGTGATCCTGAAGCCGCGCGAAAAGGGGATCGTGCTTTGGACCCTGCGCTACGGCGAGGAAGTCACGGACCCTCGCGACATCTTCGCCGGCGTTGGCGACCGCGACGTCGATCCCGGCCTCCTCCGCCTGATCGAAAAGGTGATAGAGGAGCGCAAGGCGCCCTGGAGCTCCGAGATGGTCCGCGACCCCGTCCAGGAACGGCTGAGCGAGCTTATCAACGAGAAAAAGAAAGGACTTCCGCATAAAACCGCGTCCAAGCAGGAGCCGGACGAAACGCCGTCCAACGTGGTTAACATCATGGACGCCTTGCGCCGCAGCGTCGCCGCCGAAGCCAAAGCAAAAAAGCCGCCGGCCAAGCCGAAACGCTGACTCTTTAGGCCGCTTTCCGCCGGCGGCGTTTCCCCGAGCCGACCGGCGCGGCAGCCGCGCGAAAATCGGCCCACGGATCCCGGCGCAGCGAAGCGAGGCGAGCGGGCGTATTGGCGACCGTGAAGAACGCCGGCCCGATCCCCGGCCCCAGTTCGTCCCATTCGAGCGGCGCCGAGACGGCCGCGCCGGGGCGCGCGCGCGTCGAATAGGCCGCGACGGCGGTCATCCCGCGCTGATTGCGAAGATAGTCGATCAGAATCTTTCCCGTGCGTTTCGCCTTGGCGATGGTGGAGACGTAGCGTCCGGGACTGTCCGCCGCCATCGCGTCGGCGATCGACTTGGTGAACGCTTTGACCTCCGGCCAATCGGCCGCAGGGGTCAACGGCGAGACGACATGCAGGCCCTTGCCGCCCGACGTCTTGACGAAGGCGGCGAGGCCCCTGTCGGCGAGCCGCGCGCGCACCTCCCGCGCCGCCTCGATCACGCTCTCCCACGCCACGCCCTCTCCGGGATCGAGGTCCATGACGATCGTCTCGGGACGCTCCCAGTCGGCGAGCGTCGAACCCCACGGATGAATCTCGAGCGCGCCCGACTGGACAAGGTCGATCAGGCCGTCGAAGTCGCGGATCGCGATCAGCGGCTCGCCGGGCTCCTTTGGGTCGCGCGCCAGCATGATGGCATCGCCGTGGCCCTTCCACGCGTGCTTCTGGAAGAATTTTTGGCCGTTGATCCCATCGGGGCAGCGCAGGAGCGCGAGCGGCCGCTCGACGACGAAAGGCGCCATGCGGCTCCACACCTCGGCGTAGTAGTCCGCAAGGCCCTCCTTGGTCACTCCGTCGTCCGGCCAGTAGAGACGGTCGGGATGCGTGAGCGTCATGGCGTGCGTCCCCGGTTTCGGCTGCGCTTCGGAGCGCGGCTCCTCGCGCACGATCTCTTCAGCGGGCTTGTCCTCGCGCAACCCTCGGAACGAGGCGTGGCGCAGAAGGCCGTCGGCCGTCCAGGCGCGGAAGTCGACCTCCGCGACCAGCTCTGGCCGGACGTAGCGGATTTGGCGCGCCTGGTCGGCGCTGAGCCGGTCGGCGAAGGGACTGGTCGGGCTGCGAATCGTCTCGAGGCGCTGAAAGAGACCCTGCGCCACGGCGGCGCTGAAGCCGGTTCCGACCCGGCCGACGTAGCGCAAGGCGCGCTGCTCGTAGACGCCGAGCGCAAGCGAGCCGATCGACTTGGCCGAGGCGGTCGAAACCGTAAAGCCGCCGATCACGAATTCCTGTCGCGCGGCGCATTTGCACTTGAGCCAGCTCCGGCCGCGCCCGGCTCGATAGGGGGAATCGCGGTCCTTCGAGATCACGCCTTCCAGCCCGAGCCGGCAGGCGTGACGCAGCACGATTTCGCCGCTCTCCTCGAAATGGCCGCTGAAGCGCAGCGGTCCTGCGTCCTCTCCTAAGATGGCCTGAAGCGCTTCCTTGCGGCGGATGAGCGGGGTCCCGGTCAGGTCGTAGCCGTCGAGATAGGGAAGATCGAAAGCGTAGTAGACGAGCAGGTCGGTCCGCCCTTCACTCAGCGCCTCCTGCAGCGCCGAGAAGTTCGAAGCGCCGCTGGTCTCGACCACGAGCTCGCCATCGATTACGGCCTCGCGCACGGGCAAGGCTCGGAACGCCTCGACGATTTCCGGCCCGAATTTTCCCGTCCAGTCGAGTCCGCCGCGCGTGATCAACCGCACGCGGCCGTCGGCGATCCGCGCCAAGATGCGATACCCGTCAAGCTTGACCTCATGAATCCAGCGCGCGCCGTCAGGCGGCGTTTCGGCCAGCGTCGCGAGCATCGGCTCAACGACCGAGGGCGTCGGGGCCTTTTTCGCGCCCGGCAGGGACGCAGGGTCGAAGGCGGCGCCGCGCGTGGCCTTCTTCGCCCAGGCCCCGATCGGACCCTCCTTCGACCACCCCGGCGCGTCCTCAGCAACCTCGTCGATCGGCCTTCCGGTCGAGACCGATTCCGGCCGCTCTTCGAGAATGTCGGCCTCGTCCTTTTCGCGCGCGTATTGGTCGTGGCTCTTGATCAGGAGCCAGTTCAAGTGCTTGTCGCGAGGCTTCGGACGCATTCGGACCAGCATCCAGCGGCCCTGGAGCTTCTCCCCGTGAAGCTCGAATTCAAGATGACCCTTGGCGAGCCCGGCATGGGGGTCGCCGATCGGCGTCCAGAATCCCCTGTCCCAGAGGAGCACCGCGCCGCCGCCGTATTCGCCCTTCGGGATCGTGCCCTCGAAGGCGCCGTATTCGAGCGGATGGTCCTCGACCTCGACGGCGAGGCGCTTCTCGCCGGGAACGAGGCTCGGCCCGCGCGTCACCGCCCAGCTCTTCAGGACGCCGTCCAGCTCGAGGCGGAAATCGTAGTGGAGCCGGCGCGCGTCATGCTTCTGCACGACGAACAGGTGGCCGTCGTCTGCGCCCGCCGCCGTCGGGTTGGGCTCGGGCGTCGTCGAGAAGTTGCGCTTGGCGCGGTATCGCTCCAGCGCCATGCGATCAGCCTGCAGCCTTCCGCCGGCCGCCGCGCCGCGGCTCCGACCTTTCCGGCGTTCGAGGCGGCGGCGCCTTCCCGCCGAGCCCGGCGCTCTCGCGCAACGCGGCCATGAGATCGGTTGCAGGCGTCGGTTTGGCCCGCTTCGGCGGCTCGATCCGGCGGCCTTCGAGCTTGGCCTTGACCAGGTCCGCCAGCGCGGCCTCGTAGCGGTCGTGGAAAGCGCGCGGGTCGAATGCGCCGCGCTTCGTCTGAATGATGTGCTCGGCGAGTTCGAGCATCTCGCCCTTGATCTCGATGTCGGGCACGTCGGCGAACGCGTCCCGCGCCGACCGGACCTCGTAATCGTAATTGAGCGTGATCGCCGCCAGTTCTGGTCCGCTGGCGCGGATCAGCACGGCGCGCGCCCGCCGGAAAAGCACCGTCTCGGCGATCGCGACCGTGGCGGTTCGACTAAGACCGCCGTGGATTACCGCGAAGGCCTCGTAGGCGCTCCGGTCGGACGGCGCCAGATAGTAGGGCCTGTCGAAATAGATCTCGTCGATTTCCGCCTCATCGACGAAGGCGGAGACGGCGAGGGTCTTGTCGCTGCGCGGAACCGCAGCGGCGATCTCCTCGGGTTCGAGCACCACATATTCATCCCTGCCGACTTCGTATCCCTTGACCTGATCCTCCCGCTCGACGGGCTCGTCGGTCACCGAATCGAAGAATTGCCGACGCAGCCGCGAGCCGCTGCTCCGGCTCACGGAATGAAGAGCAATACGCTCCGAACGCGACACGGCCGCGTAAAGCGCGACCGGGCAGGTCAGCTCGGCGATCTTGAGATAGCCTTTCCAGCTCGCTCTCGGCTGCGCCACGAGTTTCGACCCCTCTTTGGCATTGAGAAACGTCATCCCATCTGTATTGTTCCGGAGCGTACGCCGTTCGGAAGTCACGACGCGCGAACAGCGCATTGGCGATCCAAGCTTAGAGGCGGCGAACGACGCGCATCGCTCCTCGTCGAAGGACCTACGAGCAGATGTTTACGTCACTCAACATAGGCACCCACGTATTCTGCCGCCGGAGCGGCGACCCATGAGCAACGTCGATCAACCGGTCCATCCGCCGCCGACGGGCATGGGGAACGGAGGCAATGTTCAGGCGCCAAAGCGGCTGGAAGAGGGCGGCCGGGCCATCCGCGAGGCGCTGCATTATGCGGCGATCGTCGAGTCGTCCGACGACGCCATTCTGTCCAAGGACCTCGACGGCGTCATCCTGAGCTGGAACCGGGGCGCGGAGCGCCTGTTCGGCTATTCCGCGGCGGAAGCGATCGGACAGCCGGTGACGCTGATCATCCCCAGGGAGCGCCACGAAGAAGAGCCGAAGATCCTCGATACGATCCGGCGCGGCGAGCCCATTCATCATTTCGAGACCGTGCGCCAGCACAAGCACGGCAATCTGATCGACATCTCGCTCACCGTCTCGCCGATCCGGAACGCGAGGGGCGAGATCATCGGCGCCTCGAAGATCGCCCGCGACATCACCGAGCTCAAGAGGGCGCGCGACCGGCAGCAGCTGCTTCTGCGCGAGATGAGTCATCGGGTGAAGAACCTGTTCGCCCTTTCGAGCAGCATCGTGGGCTTGAGCGCGCGCTCGGCGCATTCGGTTCAGGAGCTCGCGGATGCGGCCCGGGAGCGGCTCGCGGCGCTGGCGCGAGCGCATGCCCTGACTTTCGCGCATGGCGTGGTCGAATCGTCGGACCACCCCGCGACGCTCCAGTCCCTCATTCGGACGATCGTGGCGCCGTTCGACGGGCAGGGTCAGGACGGTCGCTCCCGGATTGCGGTGTCGGGCGCGGATCTCCCGGTCGCGTCGGGATCGGTCGCGAGCCTGGCGCTCCTGATTCACGAATTCGCGACCAACGCCGCCAAGTACGGCGCGCTGTCGACGGAAGTCGGAACGATCGACGTCGTCAGCGTCGAGGACGGCGAGCAGGTCGCGCTGAACTGGACGGAGCGGGGCGGCCCCCCGGTCGTCCAGCCCGCCGCGGGGCGCGAAGGATTCGGGGGCGTGCTCTCGCGCATTGCAGTCGAGAAGCAGCTCGGCGGCGAGCTTTCCCGGGAATGGAAGCCGGATGGCCTCTCGATCCGCCTCATCGTTCCCATGTCCAGCCTGACGGGTTGATCCCGACCGCAGGCGACGGCGCGGCGGCGGAATTGGCCGCCTCCCCGGGACGCATTCAATCCCTGTCCGCACCCGAGCCGGACGATGACATCGCGGTCATGAGGGCCCTGGCGATGCTCTTTTCGTCATAGGGCTTTTGGAGAACCACCGCGTCAGGGACCGCGTCCGCGCGGCCGGCGCGCGTCCGCATCTCGTAGCCGGTGGCGAAAACGACGCGCAGGTCCGGGCGGCGCTCGACGGCGAGGGCCGCGAGGTCCTCTCCCGACATGCCCGGCAGTGCGAGGTCCGTCACGATGACGTCGAACGCGCCCGTGTCGAGCCTTTCGAGAGCCGCCGCGCCATTCTCCGCCTCGGTGACCGAATGACCGAGACTCGCCAGCATTTCCCCGGTGGAGAACCGGATCAGGGCGTCGTCCTCGACCAGAAGAACCTGGAGCGGCCGCGCCGGCAGGCGCAGGTCGCCGGCGGGGCGCCGTTCCTTGGAACGCTGGGGCGACCGGGCGACGCGGCGCTGCTGCTGGTTGCGCAGGACATAACGGATTTTGCGGGCCAGCGCCTCGCGGCTGTAGGGCTTGCTGAGAAGCTCGATGCCTTCGTCCAGACGGCCGCCGTGAACGATGGCGTTCTCGGTGTATCCAGAGGTGAAGAGCACGGCGAGATTGGGCAGGCGTTCCTTCGCTTTGTGGGCAAGCTCCGGGCTGCGCAGGGGGCCGGGCATAACCACGTCGGTAAACAAAAGGTCGATCGGAACGCCGCTCTCGACAATCGCCAGCGCGCTTTCGGCGTCCTTCGCCTTCAGGACGCGATAGCCGATATCGGAGAGCATATCGACAACGGTCCCCCGCACCTCTGCATCGTCTTCCACGACGAGAACGGTTTCCGCGCCGCCCGTCGCGGGGCCGACGTCGGTGTCCGTTTCGACGTCTTCCAGCGCTCGCGCCCGAGGCAGATAGATGCGCACCGTCGTGCCGTGGCCCACTTCGCTGTAGATTTTGACGTGTCCCCCAGACTGCTTCACGAACCCGTAGACCATGCTGAGCCCGAGACCGGTCCCCTGGCCCTCCGGCTTCGTCGTGAAGAACGGCTCGAAGACCTGATCCATGATGTCGGGAGGGATCCCGACGCCGGTGTCCGAGACGGCGATCATGACGTACTGACCCGCTGACACTTCGGCGTGGCGCGCGGCATAGCCGTCGTCGAGATAGGCGTTGCCGGCTTCGATCGTGAGCTTTCCGTGCCCGTCCATCGCGTCGCGCGCGTTGATCGCCAGGTTGAGCAGGGCGTTTTCGACCTGGACCGTGTCGACGAAGGTGTTCCACAATCCGCCGGCGACGATAGTCTCGATTTCAACCCCTTCGCCGAGCGCCCGGCGGAGCATGTCGTCGATGCTGCGGATCAGGCGGCCGAGATTGACGACCTTCGGCGCGAGCGGCTGCCGCCGTCCGAATGCGAGCAGCTGCGCGGCCAGTTTGGATCCGCGCGAGATGGCGGAGATGGCCGTCTGCAGACGCTGCTCGGCGCGCGCGTTGCCGGCGATGTCGCGGCCGATGAGCTGCAAGTTGCCGCCGATGACCTGCAGGACGTTGTTGAAGTCGTGCGCCACGCCGCCGGTGAGTTTGCCGACGGCTTCCATCTTCTGCGCCTGGAGCAGCTGGGCCTCGGCCCGCGCGCGCTCGGCGATCGCAGCGGCGACGCGCTGCTCCAGCGACTCGTTGGCCTGGAGCAGGATCTGTTCGGCTTCCTTGCGGTCGGCGATGTCGATCACCGAGCCGATATATCCGAGGAATTGTCCGTCGTCGTCGAAGCGGGGTCCGGCGGCGCTCAGCGCCCAGCGATATCCGCCGTCGCTGCGGCGCAGCCGATACTCGATCCGGAACGGCGCGCGACCCGCATTCGCCTCCAAGAAGGCGCTGCGCGCCCGCTGACGGTCCTCGGGATGCAAGGCTTCCCAGGCGCCGAACCCCAGCGCCTCCTCCTGAAGCTGTCCGGTGAACTCCGTCCACTGCCGGTTGAGGTAGGTGAGAGATCCGGTCGGATCGGTCATCCACATCATCACCGGCGCGTGCTCGGCCATGTTGCGGAAGCGCGCCTCGCTTTCCCGCAGGTCGCGCGTCGCCTCCCGCCGAAGGAGCGCCGTCTCGAGATTGGCGTTCACGCGAGCGATCAGCTCCCGCGCCGAGAAGGGCTTCGTCAGGTAGTCGTCGGCCGAGGCGTCCAGGCCCTCCACGCGGGCGTCCTCGCCGGCGCGCGCCGACAGGAGGATCACGGGAAGGTCGCGGAACGCATCCTCGCGCCTGAGCTCGCGCAAAAGGCCAAAGCCGTCGAGACGCGGCATCATGACGTCGCTGAGGACCAGGTCGGGCTTTCGCGCCCGGACGGCTTCCAGCGCCTCTTGACCGTCCGCGGCCGTCTCGATTTCCCATCGCGATCCGAGCAGCCGGCGGACGTAGTTGCGCATGTCGACGTTGTCGTCGACAACCAGGATGCGGGACCCGGCGGTCCGTCCCTCAAACCCGATCTCGACAATTTCGTCGGCGCGATCGTCTGGACTTTCACCCGACGCGTCGTCCGAGGGGAGCCACCGCAAAGCCTCCTCGACGAAGGCCCCGGCGCGCAGCGAGGTCGAGATACGGGAGCGTCCGCTGCCGATTTTTTCCGCCGAGAGATGCCCCGTCCCATACGGGATCGAGATTGTGAACGCCGTGCCCTTGCCTTCCTCGCTTTCCGCCTCGGTCGTCCCGCCGTGCAGCCTCACGAGCTCCTGCACCAGCGCGAGGCCGATCCCCGACCCTTCGAACGAGCGGCTTCTCTGCCCTTCGATCCGGTGGAATCGCTCGAACAGCTTCGGCAGCTCCGATTGCGGAATCCCGACCCCGGTGTCGCGCACGATCAGTTTTGCGAACCGGCGATCCGCCGAACTCCTCAGTGCGATCGTGATCCCCCCCTCGAAAGTGAACTTGAACGCGTTCGACAGGAGATTGAGGACGATCTTCTCCCACATGTCGCGGTCGACATAGACGGGCTCGGGAAGTTCCGCGCAGTCGATCCGCAGCGTGATGCCGGCCCGCTCCGTCGCCGACTCGAAGTTCGACGCCAGTTCGCCGGTCAGCCGCGCAAGATCGACCGGCTCGAAGCTGACGTCGGCGCGACCCGCCTCGATGCGAGAGAAATCCAGGAGCGCGTTCACAAGCCTCAGCAAGCGGAGACTGTTCCGATGCGCCGTCTCCAGACGGCCGCGATGGGTCGGATTGAGCCGGTTGGGCGCGTCCTCCAGCACGTCCTCGATCGGCCCGAGCATCAGCGTCAGCGGCGTGCGGAACTCGTGGCTGATGTTCGAGAAGAAGGTCGTCTTGGCGCGGTCGAGCTCCGCCAGTGCTTCGGCGCGCCGTCGCTCCTCCTCGTGGGCCTGAGCGTTCGCGATCGCCGCGGCGATCTGCCCCGCGGCGAGACTGAGAAAGCCGCGGTAGTTCTCGTCGAGCAGCCGGAACGGATTGAGGCCGACCACAAGCACGCCCGCGCGCCCCGTTTCGCCTGTCGGCAAGATGGGAATCAAGGCCGCCTGGGTCGGGGGAGTGGGCCACGGACCCGCGGGGATGGCCGTGTCCGAAAGCAGCGCCTTCAGGTCGGCGACGACTTGGATCGTCTGCGACCGCAGGACGTCCTTGAGAGGCCAGGGGCTCACGCGCTCGAACTCGATCGTCGCGGGCGCAAGCCTATGGCCGGGGTCGATGCCCGACGCCCCCGCGAGCTCCGCCGAGCAGGCGTCCCGGTCGGCGACATAGATCATGGCGAACGGGAGATCGCACGGGTTCTTTTCCAGCGCGGCGGCGCTCTGCCTGCAGGCTTCCCGCCAGTTGCGCGCGTGGCTCGCCTCCGTCGCGAGATCCCGGAGCAGCCCGAGTTGCCGCTCGCCGAGCACGCGCCGCGTATCGTCGCTGTTGGCGCAGAAGATCCCGCCAACCGCGCCGTCGTCGTTCGGGATCGGGCTGTACGAGAAGGTGTAGTAGGTCTCTTCCGGATAGCCGTTGCGCTCCATGATCAGGAGCTGAGACTCGACATACGTGCCCTGATCGCCGCCGAGCGCGGTATCCAGCATCGGGCCGATCTCAGGCCAGATTTCGCGCCAGACTTCGCGCGTGGGCCGGCCGAGCGCCCAGGGGTGTTTGCCGCCGATGATGGACTTGTAAGGATCGTTATAGAAAAAGAGGAGCTCTTCCCCCCAGCCGATCCAGATCGGCTGGCGGGACGTCAACATGATCCGGATGGCCATCTTGAGGCTTTGCGGCCAGAACGCCGGCGGCCCCAATGGCGTCTCATGCCAGGGATGGGCCCGCAACAGCGCGCCGAGTTCCCCGCCTCCGGACAGGAAATCGGGAATCGGCTCCTTCGGGCCCCCTCCGCCCGTCGTCGCAGACGCGCTCATAGACGTCATCCTGAGTGGCGGCTAAGTCAAAAAAACGGAAACAGGAAAACGGAAAACGGCGCGGAACTGATCGCGCGACGAATGACAGATAGGGGACATTCGTTTGCCGGTCTAGGCGCCCGCTCCGAGCCGCCTAGCGTCCGCATGCCGCTCAGCCGACGCGTCTTTTGCCTGCGACGAGGTCTTTGCAGACCGCGGAGCCTGGAATGCGGCGCCCTCAGTTCATTCCCAGCGCCGCCAGGTAAAGGTCGAGGATCGTCTCTTCCTCGATCCGCTTGTCGCGGTCCTGTTTGCGGATCGACACGATCTTGCGCATGACTTTCACGTCGAAGCCGTTGGCCTTGGCCTCGCCGTAGACATCCTTGATGTCGTCGGAGAGCGCACGCTTCTCCTCCTCGAGCCGCTCGATGCGCTCGATGAAGGCGCGCAAATGGCCGGCGTTGACCTCCTCGATCCCGGCCGCGATCTCGTCCTTTTTCGCCGGCTCAGCCATAGCGACTCTCTTCCTGTCTTCTCGGGGGCGGCGACAAGGACGCCAAACGCAAAGCGGCGTCAAGGCCGCGCGCCTTGTGGACGAACCGCGGCGAGGGTGTGGCTGACCCTTCGCCCAGCGGTAGGGGGTGCTATCGCGGGGCGAGGGGACGCGCCGGGCAGGCGCGGCTGCCAAAATCTTTCGGCGCCCGGGAGCCCGGGTCGGCGAGGATGGGCATGAGAAGCCGGCCGAGCCGGTCGGCCCAGGCCTCGGCGCCTGCCTGTTCGGCGATCAGGTCCTGGCGGACCTCGATCAGCGCGTTGGCGAGGCCGCGGGCGGTGGCGACGGCGTCGATCGTGTCGCCCGCAAGCGCCCCGTCGTAAGGCTCGTTGTCGCCAATGCCGTGAGCGTGGAGGTCCTCCTCATCGTGGAGGGCGGCGAGAAGCGGCGCGGGAATGCGGTCGTCGCGGTCCCACAAAACACCGATCTTCCACCGCCGCGCCGTCCCGCGCCAGACGGGGGTGAAGGAATGGATCGAGACGAGCCCCGGCGGTTCGCCGGTCGCCAGCATCGCCTCGATCGTGGCGGCGACCGTCTCGCGATAGGGCGCCCAGTAGCGCTCGCGCCTCAGCGCGATCTCGGCGCTGTCTGCCCGCGCGTTGCCGGGCACGATCTCCCCGTCGGAATAGCGCATGACCAGCGTCGGATCGTCGGCGCCGCGGTTGGGGTCGATCAGCAGGCGCGAGAAGGTTGAGAGCACGGCGGGCGCGTCGAGCCGCAACGCCAGCGCGCGGGTCAGAGCCGCCGCGCCGATGTCGTAGGCGATGTGACGCTCGAGCGCTTGTGGATCGAGGCCGAGCGTCCCGTAATCCGGCGGCAGGGCGTTCGAGGCGTGGTCG
>NZ_JBKQOT010000900.1:0-3675 GCF_052145395.1 Roseiarcus sp. | reverse complement strand
GGCGACGGGTAGAAGGGCAGGAGCCAGATCGCAGTCGCACCCAACTCGGCGATGTAGTCGAGCTTTCCGGTCAACCCGCGCAGGTCGCCCACGCCGTCGTTGTTCGAATCGAAGAACGACTTCACGTGCACCTGATAGAAGACCGCATCCTTATACCAGAGCGGATCGGCGGCCCGCGGACGGGTTTGGCGCTTGTTCTGGCTCATGACGCCTGCCCGTAGCGGCGCCCATCGGGGATTTCGAGCCGCCAGATGACGAAGGGGAGGTCTTTAGGGTCGAGTCGCACCCGTTGGCGCTTGCCGCGGACAATAAGCGACTGTGCGCGCATCAGACCGTCCGCTCCGATCGCCGGCTGGTCCGGCAGGCCGAAGCGCCAGAGCGGAACCTCGAGTTCCGTTTCAACCGCCCGCCCTGGATCGAGGTTGACCGCGACCAGAAGTGCATTGCGCCCGTCGGGAGTGCTTTTCGCATAGTAAGGTACGGCTCCGTCGAAAGCGTTGAGGAACTCGAGCCCGCGATGGCTGTGGAGCGCCGGATTGGCGCAGCGGATCTAGTTCAGCCGAGAGTGATCTCGGCCTTGATATTGCCGGGCCGGTCCCAGTCCCAAGCGGGATCTGATATTTCTCGGAATCGATGTACTCCTCCCGGCCTCGCAGCGCGCCAGCTTCGCAAAGCTCGGAGCCATTGTACATGCCCCAAAGCCCGGAGAGCGTGCAAGCAAGCGCGGCCCGGATCAGGAATGCCGGGCGGCCGCCGGTTTGCAGAAAGAAGGGATTGATGTCCGGCGTGTTGACGAAGAGATGCGGTCGGAAGAAATCCGAGACCTGCTCTCTGGCAAGCTCCGTGAAATATGAGATGAGCTCATATTTGGTGCTGTGCCAAGTGAAATATGTATAGGATTGAGGATTCTAGCCCAACTATTACCCGACGCTGCCGCCGATCGCTCACCACGTTGTGAAAGACATCTTGTGCGGCGATCAGGCCGTTCAGACTGTTGCAAAATAGATGCCATAAAAAAGCACCTTATTTGCGATTCGCTAGTTTAGGTGCTGCGCGACACCGACAGCGCGGCGAACTTGCTGTCCCTCGGCAAGCGACCATCGCGGATGGCCTGGCGCTCCAAGTCCGATTGTGATTGGGGATCAATTGATCAATCTAGCGCCCGAGGCATGGCGGGTTCGCCAATCCATCCTTCGTTCTCGCCGAACGCGGCTGCCGCCGACAGGTGACTCCATTGCCTCGGCTGGAACCGCGACGCCGAGCTTGGCTGCGATGCGCCGAGCGGTCTGCTCGCGCTGCGCGGTGATGGCTCGCGCCGATCGCAACGCTTTCTCCAGAATCGCGGGCGGCGCGGTCTCCGGCGTTCCGCTGTCGAAGGGGGGCTCCGACGCATAGGCCATGTGCCGCTGAATGGTCTGGGCGGCGTCATCGCCGCGTAGCTCCCCGGCGAGCCGCAAGGCGCCGTCAATGCCCGCCGTAACGCCCGTGGCGAAGACCCATGCGCCGTCGACGACTACCCGTTCCTTGACAGGGATCGCGCCGAAGTACGGCAGCAGTATGCATCGCCGACCAGTGGGTGGTCACCCGGCGTCCCTTGAGGAGGCCCGCCGCGCCGCAGAGCAGCGCGCCCGTGCACACCGACCCCAGCGTCTCGCCGTCCTCCATCAACACCTCCTGGCCGTAGCCGCCCGGCACATGAAGGACGTCCAACGGGGCGCATCGGCGAGGGTCGCATCGGGCGTAAGCTGCAGCCCCTTGAGGTCGCGAACGGGCGTCGCGGTCTTGCCGTAGATCCGGTACGTCGCGTTCGGGATGCGCGACAGCGCCTCGAAAGGTCCCGTGAGGTCGATCTGATCGACGCCCTCGAACACGAGCGAGCCGATCTGCAGGTGAGCATCGAGCGCGATCATCGCGCCCGGCTGAGGATGAGCGGTGGACAAGACGAAACGAGCCTAGCCGCGCAAGATCCGTCGGAAATGCCAAAGGCCCCTCGTTTCTCGCCAGACCCGGTGCGGGTCGTCGAGGTGCTCACTTACCCCGTCGTGCAGTTGCTCGACGTCACGGGGCCGGTTCAGGTGTTCGCAAGCGCCAACGATCTGGTCGTCGACGCCGGCGGCGCTTCGCCCTATCAGCTCAAGGTCGTGGGCAGAAGCGGCGAAGGCGCGACATCCTCCGCCGGGATGACGCCCACAGCGGGTCCGCTCACCCGGGACAATGAAACGCTTGACACCATGCTCGTCGCCGGTGGCGAGGGGGCCCAGGCGGCAGCCGAAGATCGGGCGCTGGTCGACTGGGTGGGGCGGCGCGCCGCCAAGGCGCGTCGCGCCGCCTCCGTTTGCACCGGCGCCTTTCTGCTTGCGGCTGTCGGCCTCTTGGACGGCCGCCGCGCCGCGACCCATTGGAAGTTCTGCGCCAGGCTCGCCTAGCGCTTTCCGGCCGTGCGTCGAGCCGGATCCGATCTTCGTGTGCGATGGCCCGGTCTGGACGGCGGCGTGGGTGACAGCCGGGATCGCTTTTGCGCTGGCGCTCGTCGAGGAGGACCTCGGCTGCTCCGTGACGCTCGCCGTGGCCCGCTATCTGTCGTCTTCCTCAAGCGTCCGGGCGGACCGGCGCAGTTCAGCGCCGCTCTGGCGATGCAGACAGTCGACGACCGGTTCGGCGCCCTGCACGACTGGATCAACGGCAATTTCGGCGGCGACCTTTCGCTCTCGGTCCTGGCCGAGCAGGTCGGCATGAGCGAGCGCAGTTTCAGCCGTCAATACGCAGAGGCGACCGACTAGACACCCGCCCGCGCCATCGCGCGGCTGAGAGTGGACGCGGCGCGGCGTCTGCTTTCGAGTCGCGTACGCCGGCCAAGCGCATTCCGCAGCGTTGCGGCTTCGGCTCGGAGGACACCATGCGCCGCAGCTTCCTCCGGGTGCTCGCCGTCGCGCCGTTGGACTACCGCTCTCGCTTCAGGTTTTGACATTCGATCGCTTCCATCTGGTCTGTAACGCGCCGGCCAACGTCATGAAGTCAGCTCGGCGCTCGACAATGTCTCGACGCCGCGTCAGCGGCGCTGGAGGTCCAGCGGGAGGTCGGGGCAGGCAGGCGAGGCGCCTCCGTCCACGGCGAGGCTTTGCCCGGCGATGGATCCGGCCTGTTCGGAGCACAGCAACGCTGCGGCGTCGCCGACATCCGTCGGCGTCGCAAGACGAAGCATCGGCGACCATCCCCTCTCTGACCGGTCGCGCAGCATCTCGGACCCGGCCGGCGACAAGGTCGAGAACAGCCGTCGTCGTCACCTTGCTCACCTGGCCGATCGCGGACCCCGATCAGATTGCGGACCGACAGCCTCATTGCGTAAACCCCAATCTTTGCGCCGCAAGCACGTCATTGCGTTCGAAGCTTGCACGGGGAACGACGGCTTGTGGCGCCGTCCTGCCGGGCCAGAGCGAGCGCGAACGGTAGCAAAAGACCCCATTTGTCGCGTTCGCCAATCCGTCCGGCGGCGCCCGCTATTTGCGCGCAGCGGCGGTCCCATAGCGACGACGAAACGAGAAGGCATTATGGAAATCGCGGGCCCCAGGCTGGCGATGCTTTCGGACGGATCCGGCGACTGCGGCGGCCGCGTCTCGGATCGTCGTCTTTGGGAGCCGGGCAGGGGACGCGTCGCCCGACAGCGACTTGGACGTC
>NZ_JBKQOT010000899.1:0-3344 GCF_052145395.1 Roseiarcus sp. | reverse complement strand
GGGGCCGGGACCGGCGTCCCCGTAGCGCGACGTCGAGTGAACTCTGCCGCCCGCAAAAATCGAAAGGTAGTGCGCGACCGCCTCCTCGGCGTTGAAATTGAACCAGAGACAGGGTGTGATCTTTTGTTCGCTCATGGTTTCCTCTCCTCCTGCGCCGCGCCTTCGGGCAGCAGCGTCTCGAAATAGCGTTTCAGGTGGTCGAGACAGTCGACCGCGACCAGAGGCCCGTGGCTCGCCTAGGCGAGGACGAAGGCGCCCTGCAGCACCGCCTGGGAAAAGAGCGCGGCGGTCTTCGGGCTCCAATCCGCGTCCGGCGCATGGAGAGCTTTCGCCAGAGCGAGATCGGCCTCCAACCGGGCCGCGTGCTCGCCGATGTAGCGGTCGCAGGCTTGGCGGATGACAGGGTGGGTGTCGTAGGCCTCCTGCACCATCGTGCCGAGGAGGCAGGTGAACTGCGGCAGCGCGCCCGCGAGGATCGCCTTGCGGAAATCGACATAGCCGAGCACGCGCGCCCGCGGATCGGGAAGGCTGGAATAAGGCGCGGCCTCGAAGATCGCGTCCGCGCTGCGCGCGAAATGCGCCGCCGCCGCCACGGCGCAGGCCTCCTTGCTGGTGAAATGATGGAAGAACGCGCCCTTGGTGAGACCGGCCTCCGCGCAGATGTCCTCGACGCGCGCGGCCGAATAGCCCTTCGCTCGGATGACATGGACAGCGGCGTCGAGGAGCTTTGAAAGGGAAACCTCCCCGGCTTTGGCCTTGGCCCTCCTCTTATCCTTCGTCGTAACGAGTTCGGAGGCGGGCATGGTGGCGATCCGTACGTTTGACCATCGAAAATACCGACCGGTTGGTATTTGTCAAGGGGGGGCGATTGGGAATCCGGAGGCGGCGCGACTAACCGGCGCTGGCGGACCGCGGAACCCGCGCGAGCTTGTCGGGATTGAGGGTCGCAAGCACCTTCGTGATGCGGCCGCCGTCGATCTCCACGGTCGCGACCGCGATCGGCGCGCCCTCGCGAGTCAGCACCCAGCCGGGGGCGCCGTTCACCGTGACGAACTGCAACGCGACGCCGGCGGCGCCTTTTGACATGACGCCAACGACAAAACGCGCGACCCGATCGGCGCCGCGAATGACGTTGCGGGCGGCGGCCACCTTTCCGCCGCCATCCGTCGCGCAGGAGACGTCTTCTGCGAGCAGCGACATGAGCGCGTTGTAGTCCCCGGTCCGCGCCGCCTCGCCGAACCGGCGCGCGAGGTTTCGAGCCGCCTCCCGGGTCGCGTTGAAGCGGGGCCGCTCGTCGCGCATCCTGCGCGAGGCGCGGCTCGCCAGCTGGCGGCACGCGGCTGGCGATGCCCCCAGAATGTCGCCGATCTCGGCGTAGTCGTAATCGAACCCTTCGCGGAGCAGATAGGCGGCGCGCTCGCGCGGGGTAAGCCGTTCGAGGACGAGGAGCATCGCCATCGTCAGATCGTCCGCGCGTTCCGCCTCCACACTTGCGTCATCCCAGGTCACGACCGGCTCGGGAAGCCACGGACCCTGATAGGCGGCGCGGGCGCGCTTGGCGGCCCTGAGGCGGTCGATGCAAAGCCGAGCGCAGGCGGTTACAAGCCAGGCCTCGGGGGCCGCGACGTCGGACGCGGCCGCGCGCCAGCGCAAATAGAGGTCCTGCACCGCGTCTTCGGCGTCGCTGATCGACCCCAGCATCCGGTAGGCGAGCTTGAAGAGGCGGGCGCGGGCGACCTCGAAAGCTTCAGTCGTCGCGAGCGAATCGCGCGTCATGGCGGGGTCGGCCGCAGGAGGCTGCAGGCGACCGCGTATCCAAGCGCCCGCTTCAGTGAGGGATAGAATCGCGCCATGGCGATGGCGTAGCCAAGATCCATGAGCCCCGCGCGGCCGATCAGGCCTTCGAGCTTGCGACGGACGTCGTCCGCCGCCGGATCATTTTCTGCGACGGCGCGCCCGAACCGCCAGGCGAGCGCGAGCCTCGGGTCCATCGCCTGAGGCCGATTGTCGAGGGCGGCCTGCAAGGCGTCTCGCGCGACGCCGTCCCTGGCGGCAAGGTTGAGGTGGATCTGGACGCATTCGCCGCAATCGTCGGACTGCGCGGCGGCCAGCGACGCCATATGGGCGATCCGCACGTCGAACTTCGGCTCTGCAGCCATTGCGAGCGAGGCAATCTTGCCGACGCGGACGAAAGCTGGCCAGTTGAGCCGCGCCATCTCGCTGACATAGTCCATCTTGACCCCGAGGCGCCGCTCGTTTGCTTCGATCAACGCCTTGAGCATTCCGCTCGGAAACGGCCAGGCGGCCTGCCAGCGGGCGGGAACGACGAGCGCGAGCGCGATCAGCGCCGGCGCATAGACTCCTAGAATCTCGGCAAAGAGCGCCGCACGCTCAGGCGGCGCACAGACGAAGAGAGTGGTCATGCGTTGGGCGCCATGGAGCGAAAGAAGATGGATGAGCGCGTGCAGGCCAAGGAACCCGGCGGCGGGTAGCGCGGCGACCCGCTCCAGCCGGACGACGGCAAGGGCGAGCGACAGCGCCGCTGCGAGATATGCAGCGCCGATGTCGAGGACGAAGTGATCGTTAAACGGTCCCGTCGCCGCCACGCCAGGCACGAGGCCGTACCACGACAAAGGCGCGGCGAGCATCGCGGCGCCATCGACGAAGAGCGCGAGCGAAAGCATCGCGCCTACGAGCGCCCATAGGGCGCGAGGGGGATCTGGGGCGAACATCGAAGCCTCCGTCAGGGTTCACGGAACCAAGACGTTCGACGCGGAGCGATTGTGACAGGGCGTTCGGATCCGCTTGCCTCCGTGTCTCCTACTCCGCCGCGCTCTGACGGGCCTTCGCGCCCGTCTTCGCCAATACGGGCTTGAGACAGGCGCCCGTGTGGCTCCGAAGTAGCGGCGGCGCGGACGGGCTTTGCCTCGCAACCCCGCGGCGCCCCGATGCGGCCGGTCGCCACCCGAGGCGACGGTCGCTCGGGTTCTCCTCCCGCGGGGATCGCGTACGCCCTGCTTCTAGCGCCCGACCGTTTCCGTCCGAGCCCGGCTCCTCGCCTCGCTCAGCGCTTCGGCGCGACGAGGGCGAACAGCGCGCCCTGGGGGTCGAGCGCCTGGACGATCCACTGTCCGCCCGGCACCTCCATCGGCCCGTTGGCGATCTCACCGCCCTTGGCCTTGATCCGCTCGACCGCCGGATCGAGCGCGTCGACGTTGACGTAGTAGAGCCAGAACGACGCCGGCGTCTGCGGCGTGCGGGTCATGATCCCGCCCTCCTCGCCGGAACCGGTCTTGAACATCCGGTAGACGCCCATCGGCCCCATGTCGAACTCGCTGGTCTTC
>NZ_JBKQOT010000898.1:0-7087 GCF_052145395.1 Roseiarcus sp. | reverse complement strand
CATGGCGCAGATCCTCTCCGGCTTTCTCGGCGGCCCGGCGCTCGCCGGAGTCTGGTACCACTTCGCCATCCTGTTCGAGGCCTTGTTCATTCTCACCACCGTCGATGCGGGCACTCGGGTCTGTCGGTTCATGATCCAGGACCTGGTCGGCGACGTGATTCCTGCCTTCCAGGCGACCGAGTCCTGGACGAACAACTTGATCGGCTCGGCGGCGGCTTGCGCGGCCTGGGGCTACTTCCTTTATCAGGGGGTGATCGACCCGTTCGGCGGCATCTGGACGCTGTGGCCGCTGTTCGGCACGGCGAATCAGATGCTGGCGGCGATCGCGCTGATCCTGTGCTCGGTCGTCCTGTTCAAGATGAAGCGTGAGCGCTACGCCTGGGTGACGCTCGTCCCGACCGCGTGGCTCGTCATCTGCACGGTGACGGCGGGAATCGAAAAGGTGGCAAGCGGCGATCCGAAGGTCGGCTTCGTTTCCCACGCGTGGCTTTATGGCGACGCCGCGGCCGCCGGCAAGGTGCTGGCGCCGGCCAAGACCCTCGACGAGATGGGCCGGATCGTGCTCAACGACTACGTCGACGCGACGCTCGCGGCGATCTTCGTCGCGATCGTCCTCGTCATGCTCGTCTACGGCGTCCGGGAGGCGCTCAGGGCGCTGCACAGCGCGAAGGCCACGACCTCTGAAATCGGGAGCGGCGCGGCGGTGTTGGCCGAATGAGCGAGACCCTCGCCACCCGCGCGCGCTTTGTCTGCGACATGGTCGTCCAGACGGCGCGCCTCATGGTCGGCGTGCCCGACTACCCGACCTATGTCGCCCACCGGCAGGCCAACCATCCCGACGAACCGGTCATGACTTACGAGGAGTTCTTCCGCGAGCGGCAGCAGGCGCGCTACGATGTCCGCAAGGGACGGCTTCGCGGCTGCTGCTGAGGGTCGCCCAAGCCTCAAGCCGCCTTCACAGCTCGGGGAATGCGGCCTCGAGCGCCGGCCGACCGAAGCCTTTGAGCGGCTGGAGCGCGTCGGTCAGGGTGCGGCGGCAATCGGTCACGGCGCCGTCTGATACGTTCGCCACCGCGCAAAGGTCGCCGTTCATCAGCGCCGCGATCAGGCGCGCCGCGTCCAGATGGTTGCAGGCGATCAGTTCGACGTCGTCGTCAACGATCCAGTAGCAATCCCCTGTACAGTGTACTGAATATGTCCTTGCCCTGCCCATGTTGACATCTCTCAGTATACAGCGGTAACGCTATGCGCCGTCTTGAGAAAAAAATATTCTAGCGGCGTGCTGCGTGAGGAAAAGCGCTTCGCTGTGCGATACATTGACGCATCCCGTGTCCATGCTGTTGACTTGGCGTACTTGTTCTGAACGGGGGCGCTGGTCCGGATGAGCGCGCCGCAGGCGCCTCGCCGACTTCAATCTCCGCGCCGGATCTCCGCGAAGGCTGCGAGCGCCCGGGCGCGGGCCGCGTCGTGATCGACGATCGGTTCCGGGTAGGTTTTGCCGAGGACAATCCCGGCGCGGGCGAGCGCCGCCGCCGGCGCGCGCCACGGCGCGTGGACATGCGGTCCTTCGAGACGCGCCAACTCCGGAACCCATCGGCGGACGTAGGTCCCATTGGGGTCGAATTTTTCCCCCTGAAGCACCGGGTTGAAGATGCGGAAAAAGGGCGCGGCGTCGGCGCCCGAGCCCGCAACCCACTGCCAGCTCGCCGGATTGTTGGCGGGGTCGGCGTCGATCAGCGTGTCCCAGAACCATCCCTCGCCACGCCGCCAGTCGACCAGCAGCTGCTTGACCAGGAAGGACGCCGCGATCATCCGAACGCGGTTGTGCATGTACCCCGTGCGCCAGAGCTGGCGCATGCCGGCGTCGACCACGGGGTAGCCGGTTCGCCCCCGCGTCCAGGCGCGGAACCCCGCCCTGTCGTCGCGAAACGGAAACCGCTCGAATTCCGGCCGCAGCGGGCGCGTGGCGAGATCGGGATGGCCGAACAGAAGGGCGTAGGAAAATTCGCGCCAGCCGAGTTCCGAGACGTATTTGTCCGCCGCGCGCGCGAGGCGCGGGTCGGCCGCGGCCGCGGCCTCGACGGTCGCGGCCGCGCGGCGAGGCGACAGCTCGCCGAACCGCAGCGACGCCGAGAGCCGGGAGGTCGTCTCGCCCGCAAGCCGGTCGCGCGCGTCGGCGTAGTCGGGCAGGGCGTCCGCGACGAAGCGGGCGAGCGCGGCTCGCGCCCCCTCTTCTCCGGGAATCTCGCCGAGCGACAATTCGCCCGCCCAGTCGGGCGCGGTTGGGGTCAGGCGCAGGGCGGCGATTGTCGTGCGCGGCGGCGCCTCGGCGGGCCAGGGCGCGCTGGCGAGGGGCGACGGAGCGGGTACGGGCGAGGGCAGGGGGCCGAGCCCGCGATGCCGGCGCCAAAAGGACGAGAAAGTCCCAGGGGGCTTGCCGTCGGCCTTCGCAAGCTCCCAGGGCTCGCGCATGAGCCGGCCGTTGAGGCTCACGGCCTCGACGCCGCGCGCTTTGAGCGCCGCCTGGACGCTGGCGTCGAGCGCGATGCACGCGCCCTCGTAGCGGCGCGTCCAGAGCACCCGCGACGCGTTCGCTGCCGCGGCGAGGTCCAGTGTGACGCGGTCCGCCTCGCCTTCGACGACATCGAGCCGTGCGCCACGTTCAGCGAGGCGGCGTTCCAGGCTGGCGAGCGATTGGGCGAGCCGCCATTTCGCCGCGCCGCCGGGGGGCCGCCCGTTCTGCGGACGGGGGTCGTGAACGTAGACGAAGAGCGCCGGTCCGCCCCGCGCTGCGGCGAGCGCCGGCTGGTCGTCGAGGCGGAAGTCGTCGCGAAGCCACACGATGTCCATGCTCGGGCCTTCCGTCAAATCCGCGACAATCCGGTCGAGAGGGAACGGGGCGCATGTCACGCACGAAGCACGTCGAACCTCTCGGCCCCCCGCTCTAATCCCACAGCTACGTACGCATGCGGCGCCCGGATTGCTTTGGGGGCAGGCATGGAAAGCGGACTCCTTTGCTTCACGGTTCTCGCAGCCTGTCCCGGCGCGAGCCCCGGCGTCGCGCTCGCGGACGAAACCAAGCCGCTGCGCACGCGTGGCGCGCCCGCGCATTTATGCTAATAGAAGGCCTGCAACAAGAGAACGCGGCGGTGCGCGCGCGGAGGAATCGTCATTGGGCCTCGTCGGTGAGCGGGATCAGGGAGGAATCGTCGTCGCGGCGGCATGGAGCGAGAGCGCCGATGCGGCGGCGGCCGAAATCGCCAGGCAGCTTGCGCCTCACGATCTCTCCGGACTCGTCGTGTTCGTTTCGCCCGACTACGACGTCGCGGTTTTCGCGGCTGAGATCGCCCGCCGTTTCGGGGCGACGCCGGTCATCGGCTGCACCACCGCCGGCGAAATCACGCCGGAGGGCTGGAGCGAAGGCGCCGTCGTCGCGGTCGGTTTCCTCAGGCGCCATTTCGCCTTTCTCGCCCGGCCGATCCTCGATCTGACCAATTTTCATGTCGAGGCGGGACGGGAGCTGACCAAGCAGTTGCGCGCCGACCTCGTCGCGCTGCGGCCCGGCTTCCCGGCCCGGGGCCTGTTCGGTCTTCTGCTGGTCGACGGCCTGTGCCGGCGGGAGGAGGCGGTCGTCACCGCCATCCAGATGGCGCTCGACGAGATCCCGATGGTCGGCGGTTCGGCCGGCGACGGACTGCGGTTCGAGCATACCTTCGTCATCCACGGCGGAAAGGCCCATACCGACGCGGCCGTGCTGGCGCTGGCGGCGACCGACCTGCCGTTCAAGACCTTCCGCGTCGACAATTACGAGCCGACGGCCATCAAGATGGTCGTGACGGAGGCGGACATCGAGAAGCGGATCGTGAAGGAGCTGAACGCCGAGCCGGCTGCGAAGGAATACGCCCGCGTCTGCGGCATCCTCGACGACGCGCTCGACGCGTTCTCGTTCGCGTCCCATCCGGTGCTGGTCAGCGTCGGCGGCGAGCATTTCGTCCGGTCGATCCAGCGGGTCAATCCGGACGGATCGCTGAGCTTCTTCTGCGCCATCGACGAGGGGCTCGTGTTCACCGCCGCCAGGCGGCGCGACCCGATGGAGAGCCTGACCCGCGTCTTCGCCGACATGGAGAATGAGCTTGGCGATGTCGACGTGTATCTCGGCTTCGACTGCGTGCTGAGGCGCCTCGCCGCCGAGCGCGAACAGACGGCCCAGCCGATGTCGAAGCTATACCGCGCCAAGCGCGTCGTCGGCTTCAATACCTACGGCGAGCAGTACACTTCGATGCACGTGAACCAGACCTTTACCGGCGTCGCCATCGGCCGGAGGCGGACGGTGGCGTCGTGACCGACACGGAGGACATCGAAGAGCTGAAGCGCGAGATCGCCAAGCTCAAGAAGATCAACGCCAAGCTCATTTCGCGGGTCGAGCGCTCCTACGATCAGCAGCCGAGCGCGTATGCGCTGTTCGAGACGGCGATCGCACTCGACAACCAGGTTCGTCGTCGCACCCAGGAGGTGCAGCAGGCGCTGCGCTCGATCGAGCGCGCCAACGAGGACCTGCGGCGCGCCAAGGAGCAGGCCGAGGCGGCCAATCTGCTCAAGTCCTCGGTTCTCACTTCGATCAGCCACGACCTCTTGCAGCCCCTCAACGCCGCCCGGCTCGCCCTGTCGACGCTGGGCAGCTTCGAGATGGGCGGCGATGAGACCGGCTTGATCGATCAGGCGGACCGCAGCCTGGCGACGCTCGAGGAGCTTTTGCGCACGCTCCTCGACCTCTCCAAGCTCGACGCCGGCGTGATGACGCCGGACATGCGCGCCTTTCCGATCGACGACCTGGTCGCCTCGCTGGTCAAGGAGCAGGCGCAGGGGGCGGCGAAGCGCGGCTTGAAACTCAGGCATTTCGGCGCAGGACGGTGGGTGACGTCCGACCCGCTGCTGCTCAGGCGCGTCGTCCAGAACCTGATCGCCAACGGACTGCGCTACACCCGGCGCGGCGGCGTCCTCGTCGGCGGCCGGGCGCGGGCGGGACGCTGGACCGTCGAAGTCTGGGACACCGGGCCGGGCATCCCCGAGGAGCGGCGCGAGGCGATCTTCCAGGAGTTCCAGCGCGGGGAAGCTGGCGAGCACGGCGGCCAGGGTTTCGGCCTCGGGCTTGCGATCGTACGCCGCCTGGGGCTGGCGCTCGAGCATCCGATCGACCTCAGCTCCAGAATCGGCAAGGGGTCGATGTTCTCGGTCTCGTTGCCGCTCGCCGAGCCGCCGAAAGCCCAGCCCGCCGCGCGCCCGGCCGAGCCGTCGCTCGCCGCGCGCGGACCGCTCAACAACGCCCGGGTCCTGGTGATCGAGAACGACGCGGCGGTGCTCTCGGCCATGGCCGCGCTGCTCAGGCGTTGGGGCTGCGAGGTGGAGACAGCGCCGTCCGGCGACGAGGCGGCCGAGGCCGCGCGACGGCAGACGCCCCAGGCGATCATCGCCGACCTGCACCTTGACCATTTCGAGCGCGGCGCGCTGGCGGTGGCCAAGGTGCGGCGCGCGGTCGGCGCGCCGACGCCCGCGATGCTGGTCACCGCCGACCATTCCGACACCGCGGCGCGCGAAGCGGAGGAGGCGCAGATGACGCTGCTCAGAAAGCCCGTCCGCCCCGCAGAGCTTCGCTCGCTCCTGTCCTATCTGCTGTCGCAGCCCCGCGCCTAGCGCATGATGCGGTTGCGAGGCCCATTCGGGCGCCGTTCGGCCGTCATTCAGCGCGTGTTGGGCATGCGTTCGACACGCGTTCGGCGCTGGACTTGACCCTCTTATTCACCCGTGAATCGTGACTTTTCAATGCGTTGCACTTGAGTTTGCGAGAAAATGAGAAAATCTTTTCCGCGCCAATTTTCTTCGTCATGCGGCGCATCCCGGGGCGAGCGGCCGCGTCCAGGACGGCGTCGATCCGCTTGCGCTTCGTCTGAGGCTCGCATGAGCGGATCATATCGGGTATTCTTCTTTTCCGCAATCAAGAATCGCGCCCATCGCCATTCACGAAAAGGGCGAACCCCAGCGGAACGGGCGGTTAGCGGTCCTTGAAGCGCAGCTGTTGAACGGACGCTCGCGAGCATAAACGAAAAATATCTGTGAATCTGAAGAGCTGGAGGGCCAATGTCGCGTTCCCGTCACGGCGACCCTTTATGAACCGCCCGTCGGGCGGCGCCCGACATGCTCGAAGGACCGCGACTTTTTCGCGCCTTGACCGCTGCGACCGCTCCACTCCAAGGTACGTTCAGGCGAGGCCTCGAACGGAGCCTCGCAGCGGCGCCCGGGCGCCGAGGGAGGGTTCCATGGCCGAGAACGTATACAAAGTGATCGAGCTGATCGGGTCCAGCACGGAATCATGGGAGAAGGCCGCACAGGCGGCGGTCGAGCGCGCCGCGCAAAGCCTCAGGGATCTGCGCGTGGCCGAGGTGACGGCGCAGGACGTGGTGATTGAAAACGGCAAGGTCGAAGCCTATCGCACCAAGGTGAAGGTGTCCTTCAAGTACGAAGGCAAGGACTGAGACGGAACGGGCCCGCCGCTTCGTCAGGCCGACGCGTGAAGCACGCTAGCGCTGACGGGCGACGCGCCCGACCGCCGCTCTTGAACGAAACGACCAATTTTCTACGAGGTCGCGTCGCCACGCGGAAGGCAACTTTCGGGTCGGCCGCAGCGCCTCGCGTCGTTGCGCCTCGCCCAAGCGGCGCCGCGCGAATATCCTCGGCGCCGAGCCCCGGAGGCATATCATGAAATCCAATGGCGGTAGTACGATGCTTGACCTGCCTCCGCGGCTGAGGGGCCTTGAATTCCTCGCCACAGACCTGCGCTTCACCTGGAGCTACACCACCGACTACCTGTGGCAGAAACTCGACCCGGACCTGTTCGCCCTCACCAGGAACCCTTGGCTGGTGCTGCTGTCGACCAGCCCGGAGAAACTCGAAGAACTCGCCGCGGACGAAGAATACTGCGAGCGGATCGCCTGGCTCCTGCAGCGTGAAGAAGCGTCGCGCACGGCGCCTCGCTGGTTTGGTGACCGGCCGCTCGCCGAGGCCGGCGGCAAAGGCCTCTTCACCAAGGAAA
>NZ_JBKQOT010000897.1:0-7933 GCF_052145395.1 Roseiarcus sp. | reverse complement strand
CGAACGCTCCAGCCGGAAGCAACCGGAGCAGTCATGGAGGTGACGAAATGGCTGAAGCCTTCGGTGTAGCTGGTCACATATAGGTGACGGCGCGAGTGTGCGGGCCGCAACGCGAGTAAACGCCGAGCAAGCCTCGAAAAGGACGATGTGCAGGCCGACCCGACCGCAATTTCGGGGGAGGCTGAAACGACTGGGTGAGACGAGCGAAGACGACGCCCAGTCGCTGCACCGGGGTACTGGCGGCAGCACGGGTACACAAGGAAAGCGTACGCAACACGGGAAGCCCCATGGGGTCAGGGATGATCAACCGGACGCCCGCGAGGGATAGGCCGGGCGCCGTGGGGTGGCGGAGAGGTCCGTAGTACCTGTGAAGCCGGGTAACGCCGGGGGAGGGAAGGGGCCTCAGTTCAAGACAGACGCAAGACGTGGTGAAGGACCAGGAGATTGGGCAACCTCACATGGGGAGCTTTGGGTCAAGAGCGGCTGTACCAACAGCCCGCTTGCGGCGGGCAGGGGCTCTGGGGAGCGAAACCATTCTATCAATCGGCATATCGGGCCATGGTTACCATCGGTTCGTCCACCCGGATCCGCCAGAACTGATCAGGTCCTGGAAGATTTGAGACGCCCCGGGAAAACAACAGCCCCTTACGCGATTGACGTGCTTGACCCGCTCGGCGATCAGCACTTTGCGCTCGCGGCAGAGGCGGCGCCGATCTTCTTCCTCTACTGAGTTCCAAAGAGACAAAACTGGCGGCAAGATGAGTTTGGATAGCGGTCGGCGCTTCGGGGCGGTCAGATACGCCTGGCATGGTCGTCTCCTGAGTGATTGGTCGCAACCTCACTCTGCCAGAGCGTTGGTCGCTATCCTCCTCCCCATGGGATCTATCAACTCCGGACAGCGTTCAGAAACTGCAGACGGCGCTGCACGCGAAAGCGAAAACTCAGATATGAATGGCATGGCCCAAGGTCTGGAGCACGCTTTCGTGGAAGGCTTCCGTGAGGGTCGGATGGACGTGGATCGTGTCTGCGATATCCTCTGAGACGGCCCCCATCTCAAGCGCAAGTATGAACTCACCTGACAGCTCGGAGACATGGGCGCCAACAGCTTGAATGCCGACGATCCGGTGGTTGTCGCGGCGGGCAAGCACGCGAATGAACCCGCCATCGTCCCCTGCCGCCATGGTCAGGGCGCGGCCGCTTGCTGCGAAGGGGAAGATGCCGGTCACGATGTCGATGCCCCGATCCTTCGCTTCGGCAGGCAGAAGACCGGCGCTCACGATCTCGGGCTCGGTGAAGCACACCGCGGGGATCGCCACTGGATCGAAGGTCCGGCGCTTCCCGGAGATGATCTCGGCCACCATCTCACCTTGCGCCGATGCCTTATGCGCAAGCATCGGCTCGCCAACCAGATCGCCAATCGCCCATACGTTCCGCATCGCGGTGCGGCATTGGTTGTCAATTTTCACGAAGGGGCCGGCCATCTCGACAGCCATGTTCTCCAACCCCCAGCTTTGCGTCCTTGGCCGCCTGCCGACCGTCACCAGGATGTTGTCCGCAGGGATGTCGATCTCGCCGCCGTCTCGGGTCGCGACGATGAGCGCGAACTCGCCCCGCTGTTGGCGCGAACCCAGCGCCGTGGCCGCAAGGTGCAGGGTGACCCCGGCCCGCTCCAGCCAGCGCTTGACCGGCGTCACAAGTTTTTCGTCATAGAGCGGTAGGATTCGATCGAGCGCCTCCACAATCGTTACCTCTGCGCCCATCTTGCGGAACGCGATCCCGAGTTCCAAGCCAATATAACCGGCGCCCACGACCGCCAGTCGCTTCGGCACCGCCTCCAGTGACAACGCCTCCGTCGATGAGATGATTGGGCCGCCCAAGGGCAGCGACGGCAGCTCGACAGGCTCGGAGCCGTTGGCGAGGATCACATGCTCAGCCGACACCCTTGTCGGTCCGTCGGACGTCTCAACCGTGCAGGTCTTTGCGTCCGAGAACACGGCCCATCCCATGAGCGCGCGCACCTTCGCTTTCTTGAGCAGCGCGCCGACCCCCGCATTGAGCTTGCCCACGATGCCGTCCTTCCAGCGGATGGTCTCGCCGAAATCCAGCGCAGGGGGTTCCTTCAGTGAGATGCCGAATGCACCCGCGCCGGTCTTATCCGCCATTTCCTTGAACACGCTCGCGGCATGGATCACCGCCTTGGACGGGATACAGCCGCGGATCAGGCAGGTGCCGCCCAGTCGGTCGCCTTCGATCAGGATCGTGTCGAGCCCGAGCTGGCCTGCCCTGATCGCGGCGACATAGCCACCGGGTCCGCCGCCGATGACGAGTACTTTGGTCGTGAGTGTTGTTGCCATGGTTCAGTCCATGAAAATCGCAGCCGGCTGCTCGAGACGCTCTCGGATGCACTGGACGAACTCAGCCGCATCCACGCCGTCGACGACGCGATGATCGAACGAGGAGGACAGGTTCATCATCTTGCGGACGACGATCTGGCGGTCCCGCGCCATCGGTCTCTCGGCTATCTTATTCACGCCGATGATCGCAACCTCAGGATAATTAATCACCGGCGTTGACGCGAGACCGCCCAAGAGGCCCAGACTTGTGATGGTGATGGTCGACCCGGAGAGTTCGTCCCGCGCTGCCTTCCCTTCACGTGCGGCGTTGGCCAGCCGCGCAACTTCGGTCGCGCAATCCCATATATCGCGCGCTTCCGAGTGACGGACCACCGGGACGATTAGTCCGGCGGGGGTCTGGGTCGCGATACCGATATGCACGGCTTCGTGGCGGCGAACGACCCCCTCATCGTCGTGGAAGCGGGCGTTGATCTGGGGATACGCGGACAGCGCCTTGACGATGGCCCTCATCAGGAATGGCAGCAGCGTGAGCTTGGGCTGCTCGGGCAGGCGCGTCGCGTTCAGGTAGGAGCGCAGATCTTCGAGCGCAGTAACGTCGACCTCCTCTATGTAGCAGAAATGCGGAATACGTCGTTTCGAATCCTGCATTCGTTCGGCGATGATGCGCCGAAGGCCGATGACCTTGATCTCCTCGACGCCATGCTTCTCTATAAGACCGGCCGGCGCGATGGACGTGCCCAGCACCTGACCTCCCGAGGCGATGTATGCGTCGAGATCCTGCGGAGTAATTCGGCCAGCTGGGCCGGTGCCGGGCACGAACTGAAGCTCGATGCCAACTTCGCGTGCCTTGCGTCGCACGGCCGGGGAGGCGGGAGGCCTCTCTCCGGCCGCCCTGGTGGCGAAACCGAGCTTCGACGGTGTTCTGGGCTTCTCGGCCGGCGTGGGCGCGCGCTTCGCTTTTGCCAGCGCCGGCGCGGCTACCTCCGGCTTCGTCACGGTTTGTGTCGCCTCCGGCAGCGGGGTGGCCGCCCGCCTCGCCTCGGAAGGAGCGGTCGCCACGACAGTGCCCTCGCCCTCGACCGCCAGCACGACAAGTTCCGAACCGACAGCCAGCTTCTCGCCCGGCACGCCGGTCACAGACAGGACGGTACCGGCCACCGGCGACTCGATCTCGACCGTCGCCTTGTCCGTCATGACGGAGACCAGGAGCTGATCCTCCTGAACGGTATCGCCGACTGCGACGTGCCACTGGGCGATTTCCGCCTCCGCTGTCCCCTCACCCACGTCGGGGAGCCGGAAGACGTATTGTCCCATCTCACTCCTCCATCACCCGCCGAATAGCCTCGATCACTCGTTGCGGGCCGGGGAAGTATTCCCATTCGAGAGCGTGCGGGTAGGGCGTGTCCCAACCTGTGACGCGTACCACCGGCGCCTGGAGTTTGTAGAAGCAGCTCTCTTGAACGAGCGCCGCCAGTTCGGCGCCGAAGCCGCACGTGCGCGTCGCCTCGTGCAGCGCCACGCATCGGCCGGTCTTCTCCACCGAGGTGACGATGGTATCGAGATCGAGCGGAACCAACGTCCGAAGGTCGATGACCTCGGCGTCCACGCCGCTCTCAGCCGCCGCAGTCAGGGCTACATGCACCGTGGTGCCATAGGTGATGATCGTGAGATCGCTTCCTTCGCGGAGGATCGCGGCCCTGCCGAGCGGCACGGTATAGTAGTCGGACGGCACCTCGCCCAGCGGATGGTTCGCCCACGCTGTGACGGGCCTATCGTGATAGCCGTCGAATGGGCCGTTATAGAGCCGCTTCGGCTCGAGGAAGATGACTGGGTCGTCGTCTTCGATGGCGCTGATCAGCATACCCTTGGCGTCGTACGGATTGGACGGGATCACCGTCTTGAGCCCGCAGACATGCGCGAAGATCGCTTCCGGACTCTGGCTATGCGTCTGACCGCCGGAGATCCCGCCGCCGGATGGCGTGCGGACTGTTATCGGCGCGGTAAACTCCGACCCCGAGCGATACCGCAGCCTCGCGGCTTCCGAAATCAGCTGATCGGTGGCTGGATAGATGTAGTCGGCGAACTGGATTTCCGCGACCGGACGCAAACCGTAGGCGGCCATGCCGACAGCCACCCCGACGATGCCGCCCTCCGCGATTGGTGTATCGAAAACCCGACGGCGGCCATACTTCTGCTGGAGCCCGTCCGTCACACGGAAGACGCCGCCGAAATAGCCAACGTCCTGACCGAAGACCAAGACGTCCGGGTCGCGCGAAAGCATCAAGTCGATGGCGGAATTTAGCGCCTGGACCATGTTCATGGATGGCATCCCTCAAACCCCCAATTCCTGTCGCTGACGCAGCAGATGCGGGGGCACCTCCTTGAAGACGTCCTCGAACATCGTCTTCGCGCTATGCATTGGGCCTTTCTGGTCGAGCGTGCCGTAGCTCTCCGCCTCCCGGGCGGCGGCGCGCACTTGGTCGGTCAACTCGGCGGCCAGACTCGTGTGCCGCTCCTCCGACCATTCTCCGAGAACGATCAGATGCTGCTTGAGCCGCTCGATCGGATCTCCGAGGGGCCATGCATCCGCCTCGTCGGCGGGCCTGTATTTGCTTGGATCGTCACTGGTCGAATGTCCGGACGCGCGATACGTGAACAGCTCGATCAACGTCGCGCCCAGATTGGCGCGCGCGCGCTCGACCGCCCATTGCGTAACGGCATGCACCGCCAGGAGATCGTTCCCGTCCACGCGCAGCGCCGGCAAGCCGTAGCCAATCGCTCGCGCGGCGAAGGTGGCCTGCTCACCGCCGGCGAAGCCGTAGAAGGAAGAGATCGCCCATTGATTGTTGACGACATTCAAGATGACTGGCGCGCGGTAGACCGAAGCGAATGTCAGCGCGTAATGGAAGTCTCCCTCCGCGGTCGCACCCTCGCCAATCCAGCTCGCTGCAATCCTCGTGTCACCCTTGTAGGCCGAGGCCATCGCCCAACCGACGGCTTGGCTGAACTGCGTCCCCAGGTTTCCGGAAATAGAGAAGAATCCCCCTTGCTTCGTCGAATACATGACCGGCAACTGCCGCCCTTTGAGACGGTCGCGCGAATTGGAATAGACTTGGCACATCATGTCTACCAGCGACCAGTCGCGGGCGATCAACAGTCCCTGCTGGCGGTAAGTGGGAAAGCACATATCGTCATAATTCAGCGCGAAGGCTTGGCCGACGGCCACGGCCTCCTCGCCAGTGCATTTCATGTAGAACGACGTCTTGCCCTGGCGCTGCACGCGAAACATTCGATCGTCGTAGATGCGCGTCAGCAGCATCGCCCGCAGGCCCCGTCGCACAGTCTCCGGATCCAGCTTCGGGTCCCACTGGCCGACCGCCCTGCCCTGATCGTCGAGAACCCGGATGAGGGTGTCGGCTAGGTCCCGAATCTCGCGGGCGGGCGCCGCGATATCAGGGCGATCGACCGTGCCGGCTGGCGGCAGCTGCAAATCGCCGAAATACGGCTTATCGCCAGGCCGGACTTTCGGCTCTGGGACATGCAGCTCGAGCGAGACGGAGTTTTTCAAGGCGTTCCCTCCTGCATGCGCCGGCTCGCTCCCCGCCGTGTGATCTATCATGCGTGAGATCCGATGGGCGCTTCTTGATGAAGGCGGTCATGCCTTCCTTTCTCGTCGCGCTGCGAAGCCCAAGCAGAACACGCCGCTCGGAGCAGATGCCTTCGGTCAACGTCACTTCACAGGCACGATTGACAACCTCCTTGGTCATCTAGGCGATGGGAGGCGCTACTCGCTCAAGCCACTCGGGCTACCTGCGCCAGGAAGAACGGATGCGTCGTGAGCCGAAGCTACAGCGCTCCGGACGCATTCCATACCGGAGTCGGATCGAGAGGTCCAGACGACATAGCTTTGGAGTTCGAGAAGGTTTGGCCTGGAGGAGCTTCCGCGTCCTGGCACCGAATTCGGCAAGCGCCGAGCCGCGTCGTGGTGCGATGATGCCATTGATGCCATTGATGCCTCCTGCCGCGGCGTGTTCCTTGGCTCTCTTCACGGTGAGGATCGCTTCCTGACTTCGTCTACGATCCCTGATAACGCCTTCGTCTGAACCTATACCTCACACCCTACAACGACAACTCCGCGCCGAGATGCTGCGCTGCGGCGCCGCCATGGTCCAGAGTGGCCACGGAGCATTCCAGAAGTCAGCTTGCTTCGCCGTTCCAACGTGGGACATTAAAATTGCGAGAACGGGCCTTGTGTTTCGGCTTACGCGTCTTTATGAGGGCCACACCTCCGATTGTGTGTCGGATGCTCGAATATAAGAAAAAGTGCGAGGGGAGGGACAATCATGAATGCAGCGCACAAGTTCGGTTTGTGCCTTTTTTTTGCGTTGGCCATGGCTGGGTCAGCTGCGGCCCAAAGTAGCGATGAGTTGATCGTCGGGATCGGCGTGGGGGCACCGCTTACCGGACCGGCGTCCAACTTCGGCAAAGGCGTCGAGAACGGCGCGCGCATAGCGATCGACGAGGCGAACGCGGCCGGTATCATGATCGGGGGGAAGAAAGCCAAGTTCGAGTTGCTCGCCGAAGACGATCAGGCCGATCCAAGAACGGCCACGCTGGTTGCGCAAAAGCTGGTGGACGCGAACGTCAGCGGCGTGATCGGACATGTCACATCCGGGTGCACCATTCCGGCATCGAAAATCTACTCTGACGCGGGCATCCCGGAAATTTCCCCATCATCCACCGCAGTCGCATACACCGCACAGGGCTACAAGACCACGTTTCGCCTGATCGCCAACGATGCGCAACAGGGCAACGTCCTCGGCGCCTATGCAGCCAAGCTCGGCAAGAAGGTAGCTGTCGTTGACGACCGCACCGCCTACGGTGAGGGCGTGGCCGACTACTTCGTGAATGCGGCCAAGGCCGCAGGTGTCACCGTGGTTGGACGCCAATACACCACGGACAAGGCGGTCGATTTCATGGCGATCCTGACCTCGATCAAGAGCAGGAGCCCAGACGTTCTGTTCTATGGGGGCATGGACAGCCAGGGCGGCCCAATGGCGAAACAGATCCGGAACCTCGGGCTGAAGGTTACGCTGATGGGGGCCGATGGTCTCGACACGGCGGAGTTTCTGAAGCTGGCCGGCGCTGATGCCGACGGCACCATCGCCTCCTCGCCCGGCCTGCCGGTTGACAAGATGCCGGGCGGCACGGAGTTCAATGAGAAATACATAGCTAAGTATGGCACGACCCAGCTTTACGCCCCGTATGCCTACGATTCCGTCAAGGTGATGATTGCGGCGATGGAGAACGCCGGTTCTTCCGAGCCTGCGAAATACCTGCCAGTGCTGGCAAGTATCCACTACAGCGGCGTCACCGGCCCGATTAGTTTCGACGCGAAGGGTGACTTGAACAATGCTGCGGTGACCGTGCTAGTGGTTAAGGACGGGAAGTGGGAGGTGCTGCAAGGCGCCGGAGGATAAATTTTCATAAGCAAGACGACCTGCCGGGGCGTGAGTCCCCCCTGCATCGAATGAAGAGGTCCGGCGTGGACACTTTCCTGCAGCAAATCGTAAATGGCC
>NZ_JBKQOT010000896.1:0-8138 GCF_052145395.1 Roseiarcus sp. | reverse complement strand
TGCATCGAGCCGCCCTTGCCGCGCATTAACCCGATGTCGCGCAGCATTAGCTCGCCGAGCATCCCTTCCATCGAAACACCCCGGGCCAGGGTATGGGCGTGGCCGCGGTACGTGCAGAACGATTTGTCGCCCTTGCGCATCGCGACACCGAACCCCGCCGCAACCGCCTCCTGGCCGATCGACAGGTGGCTTGTCCCTTTGATCATGTTCTGCAGGAAGAGATCGAAGGCGCGCTTCTCGCAATCGCGGATTTCCACCTGGAGGCGGAAGAGCTCGAGACGCCGCTCCAGGCCTATGTCGTCGCTCTTGAACCGGTCGCCCGGCGCGGCTGCACTCGTCACGGAGGCCATGTCCGTCGTTTTCCACCCTTTTTCGTTACCTCGGGAAACTGCCAGAGAACGACGCCGCGGCATCCGAAAAAATCCTCAAAATGGAGATTTCCACGCGGCGCTCGCCGGAGCCGGACTTGACGTCAGTCGCGCCGAACGCCCGCGGCGGACCGCCTGCAGCCGTGCGCGCGCGGCGGCTAACGAATCCTCATTTTGAACAATTCGGTCCCGCCGCAACAAAGAGGCCGATGCTAACATCACGTTGGCAAAGTCCGCAACGGCAGCGGACTCCTGGCCAAATCTGACGCTGGCGTCAGGGGGGATGCGCTTGATGAAGATGGCGAAAACTTTCGCTTTCGGGACTGCAGCGGGCCGCCCCTGCGGGACACCGCCTGAACCGGCGGCGCCCGGCGATCGGTTTGCGTCGGGCCGCCCTCGCAGCGATCGCAAAATCGCGACGCGACCGCGTTGCCCGACGCGCGCCGTTGAGGCGACGCCCGGCTCATTCTCGCGCATCCCGGAGTTCGTCCGCCGACGTCGGCGCCGGTTTCGGCCGGGCGCAGAGTCCGCCCGCGAACGGCCTGGACGGGCATTCTCAATACGCGCGATGGGTCCGCGCCGACACTCGACTCACGACGGCAGAATGGAAAGGGAAGACGACGATGAAAGCGGTGAGGTTCTACACCAAACAGGACGTGCGCGTCGAAGACGTTCCGGCGCCAGGCACGCTGGGCGACTCGCAAGTGCTGATCAAGCCCCTGACCTGCGGCATCTGCGGCACGGATTTGCATGAGTTCGCCGGCGGACCGATCGTGACGCCCGCGACAAAGCACAAGTTTACCGGCGCCGTGCTGCCCCAGATTCTCGGCCATGAATTCTCCGCCGAGGTCGTCGAAACCGGCCGTAATGTCAGCCGCGTACGCAAAGGCGATCGAATCTCGATCCAGCCGCTCGTGATGCCGCTCGACGACTATTACAGTCGGCGCGGCCTTAACCATCTGAGCCCTAGCATGGGCTGCATCGGGTTGAGTTGGGCGTGGGGCGGGATGGGCGAGCTTTGCGTTATCAACGACTACAACGCCAATCTCCTCCCCGACAACGTCACCGACGAGCAGGGCGCGCTTGTCGAGCCGACTGCGGTGGCGCTCTACGGAGTCGACCGCGCCAAGGTGACTGGTGGCAGCACGGTGCTAGTCACCGGCGCGGGGCCGATCGGCGCGCTTGTGGTCCTGGTCTGCAGCGCCGTTGGCGCAGCCAAGATCTTCGTGAGCGAGCCCAACGCCAATCGCCGCAAGCACATCGAGAGCCTCGGCGTCGGGGCCGTCACGCTCGATCCGAAATCCGTCGACGTCGTCCAGCACATCCGGGACAACACCGACGAGGGCGTCGGAGTCGATTCGGCCATCGAATGTTCGGGGTTCGAGGCCGCGTTCAACGCCTGCGTCGAGGCGGTGCGCAATCACGGCACCGTCGTGCAGACCGGCCTGCATGTGAAGAAGGCGCTTGTCGATCCCGCGCTGTGGGCGCTGAAGGACATCACCATCGAGGCGACCTGGTGCTACGAGGTGACGATGTGGCCGCGCGTCATCCGCATGATCTCGAGCGGCAAGCTGCCGGTCGAAAAGATCGTTACGGGGCGCATCGAACCAGAAGCGATCGTCGAAAAGGGATTCCTCTCGCTGCTCAATCCGAGCGGGAATGAAGTGAAGGTGCTGGTGAACATGGTCTGACGCGGGCGCCGGGCCTCCCCGGCGTCTACGGCCCGGCTTCTCAATATCGACGGACAAGGAGAGACGCATGGAAATCAGAGCACTGGTCGTCGGCGCGACCGGAATCGCCGGGCGGGGGGTGTCACAGGAGCTTCTGCAGACCGGCGCCCGCGTTTCCGGCATTTCGCGCCAACGGGACGGCATCGTCCCCGGCGTCGAGCATGTCGCCGCCGACCTGCTCGATCCCGCGAGCGTCAGCAAGGCAGTCAGCGGGTTGAAGCCGAGCCATGTCTATCTGACGGTCTGGTCGCGCAGGCCGAGCGAGGAGGAAAACATCAGGGTCAACGCCGGGATTGTGCGCACAGTGCTCGAAGCGCTCGCCCCGGCGAGGAGCGTCAGGCACGTCGCGCTGGTCACCGGCCTGAAGCATTACCTCGGCCCCTTCGAGGCCTATGTTCGGAGCGGGGCCAACCCTCCAACGCCGCTGCGCGAGGAACAGGCGCGTCTGAACCTCCCGAACTTCTACTACAACCAGGAGGACGAGGTTTACGCTGCGGCGGAGCGCGACGGTTTCACCTGGAGCGTGCACCGTCCGCATACGATCATTGGCAAGGCGATCGGCAACGCCATGAACATGGGCTCGACGCTCGCCGCCTACGCCTCGATCTGCAAGGAACTCGGGCGGCCGTTCAAATTCCCCGGCAGCGCCGGGCAATGGCATGGGCTTTCGGACATGACCGACGCGCGCGTCCTCGGCAAGCAACTGGTCTGGGCGAGCACCACCGACGTCGCCAAGAACGAGGCGTACAACATCGCCAACGGCGACATCTTCCGGTGGAGCTGGATGTGGCCGCGCATCGCCAAATGGTTCGGCGTCGCATGGGAGGGTTTTGAGCGCGCGCCGGCGCCGCTCGAGGGTCAGATGGCGAACGACGCGGAGGTCTGGAAGCAGATGGCGGCCAAATATAACCTTGTAGAACCCAACCTCTGGCGCGTCGCATCGCCGTGGCACACCGATCTCGACCTCGGCCGGCCGATCGAAGTCATGACCGACATGGCGCGCAGCCGCAAGCTCGGCTTCCTCGTTTACCAGAGCACCGAAGAGGCCTTCCACGACCTGTTCGCGACCTTGCGCGCGGAAAAGGTCATTCCCTGAACCCTGCCGTCGCCGGAGAGCCTTGAGCGGGGTGGCGCGATCGCCCGCGCCCGATGCGAGACGGATCGAAATGGAAAGCGGCGGTAGAGCCTGGGGCTGGACAAGCGACGCTTCGACGCCTAACCGAAGGCGAAGGCCGGGAGGATCGGGAGGATCCGCGGCGAGCCGGCCGAACAAAAACCGGATGACCGAGCACGAACTTCTGCGGATCATCGCGTTTCTCGAACGGGTCCGTCAGCCGTTCCAGGAACTGGTTCCAATTGCCGAAGAAGACGCAACCTGGAACTTGCTGCTGTTCCTCATCAAAAATCACCTTACTGGAACGCCCGTCGCAATATCGACTCTGGCCTCGGTGGCGAAGACGCCGCACGCCACCGCCATGCGCCGCATCCATGCGCTGATCGAGCGGGGAGACATCCTCCAGGAACCGCTCGCCGAGGGCAGCAAACGATTCAGGCTTAGGCCGAGCGAGGCGCTGCTCGAGAGCTTCATCCAGTACGCGCGCAAGATCAAATACCTGCTCGCCGAAACTTTCGGTTTGCGTTCGAAGACCGACAGCGACGAGGATTATTATTTTGGCGGCTCCTATTTCGCCGCCCAGATCATTCCGCCGCCGCGCCTCATCGAAAGCCTGTTCCGCGGGAAGCGCGAAATCAAGTTCCTCCTCAACGACGACAATTACTTTTTGTCGATGCGGAACATGTGGGCAGACTTCCGCAACAACATGGCTTCGCGCAAGAATTTCGACCTGCAGAAGTTGCCGCAACTGCACGAGCGGCTTGTCGAGAACGCCAACCTGGCGGTTTCAGAATACGACATCGTCGCCATCAATGCGCCGTGGCTCGGCGAGGCGGTGAAGAAGAAGCTGGTCATTCCGCTCGACGACCACATCAAGTCGGCCAGCCTCTCGTCACTCGACTTCCACCCGTCCGTCTGGTCGATGGGTACCTGGCGCGGCCAACAGTTCGGCGTCCCGATCTACTGCACGATCGAATTGCTCGCAGCGCGCTCGGATTTGTTCGAAAGGGACAGAATCGACTATCCGACTACCTTCGAGAAGACGGTCGCCGCCGCCAAGCATTTCCATGCGCCCGCCAAGGGGCGCTACGGCATCGCCTGGAACGGCGGGTGTGGGATGCCCATCGCCTCGACCTTCATGTTTCTCATGGGCTGCTGCGGCGAGTCGATCCTGCGGATTCCGAAGACCAGCCTCGGGATGGGCGTCGACGAAGCGCGCGGCGAACAGTTGCGGCCGCAGATTTTCTCTGACGCGGGTCTTCGCGTGCTCGATTACCTGCACAGGCTCAAGGAGTATTCGCCACCCGACATCCTCGACATGGACTGGGACCGGCGCACGACATCGTTCCTTTCCGGGCAGACTGCGCTCGCCTACTGCTGGACGGTGCGCGCAGCACGCTTCGAAACCGACGTCAGCTCCGCGGTGAAACGCAAGGTGCGCTACCTCCCGCAGCCGCGCGGCCCGGGTGGCGCCTCCAACAACCCGATCGGCGGATTTCTGCTCTGCATTCCCGCCAACCTGCCGCCTGACCGGGTCGAACTCGCCTTCGAAGCGATCGCCTGGATGACGTCCCCGGAGGCGATGAAGGCGAACGTCCAAAACGGCTTTCCGGTCGCGCCTCGCTTCAGCGTCGCCGCCGATCCCGAGGCCGCCGCGGCGTCCCCTATCGTGAGCGTCGTTGACCGGCTCGCCAAGCAGAACAAGCTCAAGGGTTGGCCGCGCCCGCCGGTGCCCGAATATCTCTCTCTCGAAGCCATTCTCGGAGACGAAATCCACAAGGCCTTGCGAGGCGAGACGTCCGACAAGGAAGCGCTCAGGAACGCGCAAGACCGAGCGGATCATGTCATGCGCGAAGCCGGCTACTATTAGCGGTCGGGGGCGGGGCGGAGATCGATTGAGCCCTGCGGCCGAACACTCTGCGCGGCGCTATTTCCGGTCTTCGCTCTCGAGCTCGACGGTTGACGGCGCCCGTCGCACGCGACCGGACCGTCCCATGTCGCGACGGCGGTCGCAAAGGGCGGCCTTCCGATCCGAATTAGTCCGTTTTGGACAAATCAGGGCGATGTCTCCTGATTTAGTTTGTTAGCTTCAGTCCAATGACCGAGCCGGGCCGACGTGCGGCGACGCCCGCGGGCTTCGGGTCGGCGACAACGCGGCGAGATCGCTGCAAGGGAGGAGCATTCGACAACATGCCCGTCACTTCCTTCCGCGGACTCGCCGCCAGGCGCTGCAACGCAGAACTCCGCCGCTCCGCGCCGTTTGGCGGCGCGCTCGCCCGGACGGCCGCTCGCCGGCCCCTACCCGCTCCTTCCTTTATCAATCTCGCAGGCAAGCCGCTATGACCAAGCCTGTCGGAATCGCTCTCATTGGCATGGGCTGGTGGGGCAAGAAAATGCTGAACGTGCTCGGCGCGGCGCCGGAGGATATTCGCGTGGCGCGCGCCGTCGAGCCGGACCTAGAAACTGCGCGCGCGATCTGCGCTGAAAAAGGCGTCCCGTTGTCGCCCGACTACGCCGACGCCCTTGCTGATCCCGCGGTCGAAGCCGTCGTGCTCGCCACGCCGCACGCGCTTCATGGCGAGCAGATCGAGGCCGCGGTCGCCGCGAGCAAGCATGTTTTTTGCGAAAAGCCGCTGGCCCTCACGAAAGCGGGCGCGGAAAAGGCCGTCCGCCTGTGCCGCGACGCAGGCCTCGTCCTGGGGATGGGGCACGAGCGGCGGTGGGAGCCCCCGATCGCCGACCTTTTGGCCAAGGCCGACGCCGGCGAACTGGGCCGCATCCACCAGATCGAAGCCAACTTCAGCCACGACAAGTTCCTGGCGCTCGATCGGGATAACTGGCGGCTTAAGGCCGACCAGGCTCCGGCCGGCGGAATGACCGCCACGGGCATCCATCTGCTCGATCTGTCGGTGCGCCTGCTCGGCCCCGCTGAAAGCGTTTGGTGCGTGTGCGAGCAGCTATCGTCCGATCTGCCTCAGGGCGACACCGTGGCTGCCTACGTCAAATTTCGCAGCGGCGGCACGTCTTACGTGTCGGCCTCGCTCGCGAACCCTTTCATGTCCCGATTCACGGTCTATGGCTCGAAATGCTGGATAGACATCCGGGACAAGGCGCACGTCGAAGCCCCTGACGGTTGGATCGTCACGTCCGCGACGGCCGGCGGGCCGATCAAGACGGTCGAGGTTCCCCCCGCCGAGCCGGTGAAGGAAAACCTCGTCTCCTTTGCTCGCGCCGTTCGCGGAGTCGAACGTTACCCGATCACGTCCGAGCATCTCGTCAACAACATCGGGTTGCTGGAGGCGGTGTTCGCGTCCGCTCGAAGCGGCAAGATCGAAACCGTGGCCTGACGGGCCGCGTCGACCAAAGGAGCGTCCGATGAAAGCCTTGCTGTTCAACGAACCCAAGAAACCCGTCGTTTCGCAGGTCCCCGCGCCGTCGATATCCGACGATGAGGTGATGATCCGGTCGCGCCGGGTTGGCATATGCCACTCGGACTACGAACTGCTCGCCGGTCAATACATCATCCCGATCTCTTACCCGGTCATTCCCGGGCATGAATGGGTCGGCGAAGTCGTCGAAGTCGGCAAGAACGTCTCCGACATGAAGGCCGGCGACCGCGTCGTCGGCGAGTGCGTGATCAAGACGCCCGAGCGCATCCACCACTTCGGCTTCTCCATGGACGGGGCCGACCGGGAGCTTTTCGCGGCCCGGCCCGAATGGCTGCACAAGCTGCCCGACGCAGTGGACGATTCGAACGGCGCGCTGATCGAGCCTTTCACCTGCGGTTTCTACGCTGTCATGCGCAATGGCGGCACCAACGCCGCCGAAACCGTGGTGGTGTCGGGCGGCGGGACGATCGGCCTCGTTTCCGCGGCCGCGGCGATCGGCATGGGCGCTAGGGTGATCGTGATCGATCCGGTGCCGCTGCGTCGCGACATCGCCAAGCGTCTAGGCGCCTACGCGACGGTCGATCCGTCCGACGTCCAGCCGGTCGAAGCGGTGCACGAGCTGACGAAGGGCGGGGCCGACCTCGTCATTGAGGCGTCCGGCCACGCCGCCTCGCTCGCCAACGTATTCGACTACGCCCGCCCGGAGGGTCGGATCTCGATGGTCGGCATCAGCATCGGCCAGAAGTTCCCCGTCGAGCTCGGCAAGATCCAGAGCAAGGACCTCACCGTGCGCGGCTGCATCGGATCGCCCGGCGTCTGGCCGACCGCCATCCGCTTCCTTGAGCGGACGGGGATCGACCTGTCTCCAATCCAGACGCACAGTTTTGTTCTGGACGACGCGCTGCAGGCTCTGGAGCTGGGGAAGAAGCCGACGGAAGCCGTCAAGGTGACGCTGAAGATCGCGTGACCTCAACCTGAGAGACGGAACGATGCGCGCCCCCGCGGCGAGCTTTGAACTTCAGGACGTGTGCGCTGCGACGGCGCCGTCCGCGCGCGCACTCGCCGGTCGTGAGAAGCGGTCGGGCGCGAGAGCGGTCGGATGAATGCGATGAGCAACGAGGCGAGCAGCCGACCGCTTTATCGTCAGGGGTTTCCCATGCCGCTGACGAGAGAGTTCTTGACCGTCGTCATTTCGGTGGTCGCGCTTCTCGTTCTCTGCCGTGTGTTCGCCCCGTCGAGTGTCGCCTATGGCACCTTGGCGGGAAGCCTGCCCTTCGCGGCCATTCTGGTCATTGTGGGGCTCGGCCAGATGCTGGTCGTCCAGCAGGGCGGATTCGACCTGTCGGTGGCGGGCGGCGTCTCGCTGGCGGTCGTGATCTCGACCCACATTCCGGCGGGAGACGGCGCCAAGGTCCTGCCTGCGGTGCTTTTCGCGGTCTGTTGCGCGATTGCCGCCGGGATCGTGAACGGCGTGATGGTCGGCCTCCTGCGCCTGAACGCGATCGTCGCCACGATCGGCATGAACGCCTTGCTCTAC